>JAIDUZ010000005.1 GCA_029059935.1 Alistipes sp. | reverse complement strand
GGTCTGGCCAACCTGCCCGAGGTGCGCCAGGCCGACGCTGAAGGTGCCGCCAAGTTCGGCATGGCCGCCCCGATGGGTGCCCGCATGATGAGCGGTCAGACCGTTTATCACGAGCAGCTGGAGCGCGAGCTGGCCGAATTCGTGGGCAAGGAAGACGCTTTCCTGCTGAACTTCGGTTATCAGGGCATGATCTCGATTATCGACTGCCTGCTCACGCCGCGCGACGTGGTGGTCTACGATGCCGAGGCCCACGCCTGCATCATCGACGGTCTGCGCATGCACAAGGGCAAGCGCTTTGTCTTCGGACACAACGACATGGAGTCGCTGCGCCTCCAGCTCCAGCATGCCACCGACCTGGCTGAGGAGCAGAACGGCGGTGTGCTGGTCATCACCGAGGGTGTGTTCGGCATGAAGGGCGACCTGGGCAAGCTGGACGAAATCGTGGCGCTGAAGAAGGATTTTCAGTTCCGCCTGCTGGTCGACGATGCCCACGGCTTCGGTACGATGGGCGAGGGCGGCCGCGGTACGGCGTCGCACTTCGGTGTGGTGGACGGTGTGGACGTGCTGTTCAACACGTTCGCCAAGTCGATGGCCGGCATCGGCGCTTTTGTGAGCGGTCCCCGCTGGCTGATCAACCTCTTCCGCTACAACATGCGCTCGCAGCTTTATGCCAAGTCGCTCCCGATGCCGATGGTCATCGGTGCGCTGAAGCGTCTGGACCTGATTCGCAAGCACCCCGAGTATCAGCAGAAGTTGTGGGAGATTGTCCGCGCACTGCAAAGCTCGCTGAAAGAGAACGGTTTCGACATCGGCGTAACCAACTCGCCCGTGACCCCCGTATTCCTCAAGGGCGGTGTTCCCGAGGCTACGAACCTGGTGGTCGACCTGCGCGAGAACCATGGTATTTTCTGCTCGATTGTGATTTATCCCGTTATCCCGAAGGGCGAAATCATCCTGCGGGTCATCCCCACGGCGGCCCATACGCTGGACGACGTGAAGGAGACCATCGAGGCGTTCAAGGCCGTGCGCGAGAAACTCGAAAGCGGCTACTATGCCAAGCTGCCCATCCCCGTCCGTGCCGACGAGGGATTCAAGGTGCGATAGTCGTTTTTTACGCTTGTTTGATTGCCGGCTCCGGGTGGGGCCGGCAATTTTTTTGACGGTAGCTATGCTGCAGGGCTTTTGCGACGGCTCTTGGGCTGTTTGAGGATGCGGCCGGAGGGTGTGCGGGGAGCTCGCTTCCCGTCGGGATTTTGTAAAAATTGGCTATCTTCGCCTCTGCAACTTCACTACGCCCGGAGTGACGGCGGCCACGGCTTCCGTTAGCGAGGTCGGTAGATTCAGCAATCCGCTAACGGTTCGTTTAGGAAGCGGGTTTTATAAAAGAGTTTGTTGTTTTGTCGCTTGTTTGCAGAGACTTGGCATGGCTTTCTGCTGTACTTCGTCGGGTTTTGCAACTCTCCGAGTTGCGCGAGCCGCAGCCTCCCGGCGCGGAGGCTCGCAAGCGTGCCCCGCAGGCTGCGACCCGCCCCGTTAAGAACGGGGTTTTGTAATGTTTGCTTGCCGCCGCAGGTAGAGGTCCAAGAATAATCAAGGTCTTCAACCTTGCGCCCGGGGCCGGCTCGCATCGGAGATGCGACCCCCGCAGCCGGCCCCGGGCGAGAACGCAGGAAACAGGCTCTTGCAGCATCAATTGTTCTATGCTTGTTTTCTCGCAACAAGCGTCATGTTGAACGAAGTGAAACATCTGTTCAGTCGATTCGATAAGATTAGATTCTTCGCTCTGCTCAGAATGACAAATTCGAATTCTTAATCATTCCCTCTCAGGCAGGTTTTCTCGCCTCGGCAAAGTTCGAACAAGTTCGGCTTTGCCCTCGCTAAATCGCAAAGTTGTGAATTGTGCATTTTGAATTCTGAACTGATTTTTCCCTCTCTGCGTCATTCATTCGAGTGATTGCTACTTGCGCCTGCTACGGGCTTCCGCGACGCTGCGGCGGGAGTTTTGGGTGGCATCGGAGTGGAGGGCAGTGCATGGTCGTCTTCGACGTCTTGTGTGGGTGACAACAGTGCGACGCGTCTTCACTTCAAGGCAGGAGAGGTGCGGCCTTGGCAGTTTCTTCGCCGGAGCTGTGCTTTCTCCGTGCGCTGCGTCCAAGCATCTGCGGGGAAGTTGTTTTTGCTTTTTTTGGAAAAAATTTTGGAAAGTTATTTTTTTACACCTATATTTGCAGTCCCGAAGCGAACGATTCGCGGAGGTGTTTTGCGGAAATAGCTCAGTTGGTAGAGCACAACCTTGCCAAGGTTGGGGTCGCGAGTTCGAGTCTCGTTTTCCGCTCAGGAAGTTCTTGAAATAGAGAGCAATAAAAAGCAAAAAGCCTTATGTATCAATGATATGTAAGGCTTTTTCGTTTTTAGAGGGTGTAGATTAAAGCAACGGAAAGCAGTTTTTATAGTCCTAAATCGTGACCTGTTTTTGAAGGTCTGAAAATTGGTCACGATTTAGCCATATTGCGTTGATTCGCATCGGCTTAAATCCGAATAACGGGTGTATGGACGGAATTCAACTTTGTGCGGCGATACGGGCCATGCATTCTTTGTTGGGGAGGGCGGAGTTCTCCGGGATAGCGATGGCCCGAAAGGGTATGGCAGGAGTGGCGAACATAAGAACGGCGACCGGAAAACTCCGGTCGCCGAAAAAGAACGCTTCGTAAGACCTCGGGATCCAAGGGAATGCCGGCGGCTTCCCGAATCGACCGGCGGTGCGCTATTTTCGGATGCAGCGCACGAAGCAGGCATCCTGGGATGCGCCTGCGGAATAATTACCTATGGGGTAGAAATCGAACGTGAAATAATTGATGTCCCAACCGACGTGGGGGCCTTCGGGGATGGTGCCTCCGCGTGTCCGGTACCAATAGACGGCGCCCGGACGCATGTAGATGTCGTGGAACAACGGGGCGTCGGCCACGCCGTTGGGATAGGTGTAGATGTCGTCCAAAGGGTTAGCGGGAAGGGGACTTGTGGAGAAATAACCGGTCTGTCCGGCGGAATACCTCAGGATGCCGCCCTCGGCGTTCCTTCGGTGTCCGTAGCCGGAGGCGCCTATGGGGAAGAAGAGGTTCTTGCCGGTTTTTTTGTTGTAGGCGAAACAGCCGCGCATGCCGCGTCCCGAGGTGTTGGAGTAGTCGTAGCCATACGCATCGTTGATGTGATCGGCGGTCTCCGTAGCGTCGTCGCCGTAGAGGATGCCGTAGCCCTGTTCGATGTCGGCGCTGCTGTACAATGCCTCGTAGTCCTCCCATCCGGCCACTCTCATCTCGCTGTCCGGGTCGTCGAACGAGTTGAGCTGGGGATTGTCCGGGTTGAGATTGGCAACTATCTGGCTCCATGTTTTTTTCTGGTTGGTTCCGGCGATGGTGAAACCGTCCTCCGGCAACAGTTTGAAGTCGGTCGGGACAACGTTGATCCATGCCTCTTTGGAGTTTTTGTTGTTCAGGGCATCGATGGGGTCGTCCCAGTTGCCCATCTTGAACAACGAACCTTCCTCTACCGGAGTTGCCGCCCGTTGGGTGCGTGTTTTCATGTTCTCGGCATACCATGCCACGCCGCCGTCGATCAGGTTGTCGGGCTCGTTGCCCTGCCGCACGAAAATAAGGTGCTGGCAGGTGTAGTTGTGGTATTCGACCCGGATGATGGCATAGCGGTTGCCGGACCCGCCGGAAGAAAAATCGACGTTGAAGTCTATTTCCGTACCGGTCTTGCCGTGGATGGTGTCGCGGATGCATTCCGATTTGCCGCGGTATCCCGAAAGCGTGATGCCGTCGCCGTTGGTGGCCTTGGTGACATAGGCTTTCCAGGGCCCTTCGGACCGGAATGTTTCGAAATATTCGGCGTTCTCCCTCGGCAGCCGTTTCAACACCACGTGGAACGAACTGTTGTTGTTGGCGCTGCGGTAGATGCCCTTGGGGTTGACGATGCGGCGCACCTGGTAGATGGTCGCATCGTTCTCGAACGCCGGTTCCAACCCTTCCAGCTTGGTTGTGATTTTCACGCTTGCCTTGCGCTGGTAGGCGACATAGGGGTTGTTGCCGGTGTAGGCCGTTGCCTTGATGAGCTGCTTGGCCCGCGTGTACATGGGAATGAACACGTAGTAGGTATTGGCCTCGGTAGGGTGTTTCTCGACGCGGTAGGTGTCGGTGCTTTCGGCTCCGTCGGTGGTATGTTCGCCCACGGAGAAGTCGCGGTACTCGCGTTCGCCTCGCTTGGGCGTGGACTCGTAGAACTCCTTGTTGGAAAGGGCGGTGAACGGTTTGCTTCCGGTGATGAAGGTCTGGGTGGTCTGGTGCAGCGACAGGAAACCGTTCCACAGATTGGCGTTCGGAAGGTCCATCGGATGATAGTAGATTTCCTGGTTGGCGTTGTAGGGCGCCCACCGGTTGTCGGTGATTTCCGCCCGGATGTATTCGATTTTCCGGCCTCCCGTGTTGATTTTGATGGGGTAGGTGAGCGAGTGGTTGTAGAGGTAGGAGATGTAGTAGGGTTCGGGCGTCATGACGCTGGGCTGCGGCTCCTCGTACTCGATGTGCCAGTCGGCATCGTTGGCGAATTTCTTGAATTTCAGCGTCAGTTTGTAGTGGCAGTTGCGTTTGGCGTTGTAGTCCTTCTCCACGTCCTGGCCCAGCATGAAACGATAGATAATCGGTCCGCTGCCCTGCTTGAGCGGGTTGATGGAGACGTAGTAGGCTTCGACTTCGACGTAGGTGCCGTAGGGTTTTTCGTCTTTGGCCGCGTAGGAGGCATCGCCCGGCATGCCCGGAGCGTCGAGTTCGCCGTCGTTGTCGGCGTCCTGCCGTTTGTCCTTGCCGGTGCCCTGCAGGTTTTCGTAGAAGAAGAGCGCTTCGTCCGTCTCCTCGTGCGAACCGAAGAGCGGGGTTCCGGATGTGATGCGGGGACCCGCATAGTCGGGGCCGAACTCCTGGGGCTCCTCGCCTTCGTAGTAGATGATCTTCTCGCCGTCGGGCATGTCGGAACCCTTCTCGGGATATGCCAACGCATATCCCGGGGCGCCCACGTTGTTGTCCTTGCCCAGGTAGCACTGCGACGGGATGTCCTTGATGCGCACCGACTTGAGGTAGATGAAGACGCCTTCGTTCAAGGCGCTGCCGTCGTAGGCGACGGTGATTTTGGACGCCGCGCGCCGCAGCCAGGCGTGCAGCCTCACGTTCTTTTCGTCGATGACGAGGGGTTCGTCCTCCTGCTGGGCGGACGAGTGCTTGGTGAAGTAGCCGATCATCTGACCGTTGTTGGTCATATCGTCGGAGTCCCAGGTGAGCGGCAGGCTGCGGAGACCCTCCACGGTCCGTATCTCCTCGGCATGGCTGTCGAGCAGATCGGGGATGTTGGCCACCGCGTAGATGCGGTAGCGTCCGAAGTCGATGTCGAAGAGGTCGAAGGTGGCCTGTTTGGTCTTGATTTCCGCCGAGAGCCCGTTGTCCGCATCGGCGTTGCTGCGTACGACGTCGTGCAGCGCATAGTTGTCGACCTGCCGGCTCTGGACCAGTTTGCCGCTTTCGTAATCGTAGAGCAGCATGTGGAGGCTGCCGATCTCTCCGATGGCGTCGCCGGCGGTTCGGGTCTGCGTGAGCCCCGACGACATGGGGCGGAAGTCGACGGTGGCGGAGAGCGCGGCCTTGCATGAGCCGATGCTGCCGCCCAGGGGGTCGTTGTAACAGCTTGCGGCGGAAAGGAGAACCGCACAAAGAAGAGCGGATGTTATCCGGCGTTTCATTCTGAGGTGCTTTAGCATGTGTTTACAATCCGAACTCGGGTCGGAGGACGACCTCGCTGTAGGGAATCACGTCGACCTGGATGCCTTTTTCGTTCAGCGAGATGTCCACCGTGACGTGCGTATTGCGGAACAGAGACTTCAGGTTGTCGAAAGGACAACGGAATGTCTTCGTTTCGTTCTTGGAATCGGTCATCGTGAGTGTCATGAAGTACTCCTGCTCGCCGTAACTCCCCGAAGCGGCCTTCAGCGACTTGCTTTCGGGCAGGAAGAAGGCCGGGAAAACGGCCGTGCCCGGCCGGGGCACGCCCATGTCGTAGACGAGTCCCGCGATCCGGAAATCGTCCGGAGCCTGCACGGTGACGCTGCGGTGCGCTGTCGGGGGGACGTCGTAGTCGAGTATCCATCCCCGCCGGTCGGCCAGGCTCTTGTCGTCGGGATTCAGCTGCGACTCGTCCGACACCCTTTTGAGCCAGTCGATCCAGTAGAGCTCTTCGAGAGGGCTTTGCTCCGTTGCGCGGAACGTCATGGTCGGGGCAATCTTATGGGGCATGAGGTAGCTTTCTTCGGCGATGTCCGAAACGGCGATGCTGTTGACCGCGACGGCCCCCGAACGCCGGTTCGTGAACCGGAACGTGAATTTGGCGGCTGTGCGGACCAGGAAGAACCGGCATTCCATGTCGGTCTCCCCGGTCTGGACCTCGTAAAAGGAAGTCATGGGGAGAGGCCGGGCGGGGTCGAGGACGAACGACAGGTCGCCGACCGCCTCACCGAAACCCTGCTTGCCGGCGGTATAGGCCTCCAATGCGGCGTGCAGGTCGGAAGAAACGCTGTTTTCGTTGGCTATCAGCCAGATGCTCTTCTTCTCGTTGGGCCGGACTTCCAGAAACCGGGTGTATTCCGACTGCATGGCGCTGCCGAAATCGATGAACCGGTTGTGCTCGACCGAACCGTCGGGATGCAGGACGACGATGCGCAGCGTACTCATCTTCTCGCAGTCCGGCGTCTCGCTGTCGGTGCGGGCGGAGCCGAGGACTTCGGTTGTCAGTCCGAGCATGACCGTGCGGCCGGCGGGCGGTGTCGCCTCCGAAGAACCGGAGCTGCAGGCCGCCGACATGAGCAGCAGTCCGAGCACCGAAGCCATCCGCAGGATGATATGTTGCGACAAGGTTTTCATTTGCCTATTGCGAAAACGTTTATCCGTTGAGGTCCGAATTGTTGACGACCACCCGCCAGGAGAGCACCTCGATGGCGGTGCTTATCCAATGGTTGCTGCTGTCGAGGAAGAACGTCATGTTGTATTGGTCGGCCCGGTCGAGGTACTCCTGGTCGTCCATCTGTGCATAGTGCCGGCCCTTGACCAGCAAGGCGTAGTCGATGATGGGGACCGAGGCGACGAGCGCGCCGTCGGCCGCGGTGCGTATGACCAGCGCGGGACGCCGGTATTGCGTCCAGTCGCGCATGAAGAGCCGGTTGACGGTCATTTCGGCCACGACGACCCGGACCTCCGTGATGGCGCGGCCGGACCCTACGCCGGCCTGTCCCGAATAGACCGCCCACGGCCGGTAGACGACGGGCCGGTCGCTGAGCGACGAATTGTCGTAGGCGAGCCACCCGTTGCAGTCCTCGATGCCGAACTCGAAATCCTCGGCGCTGAGGTCTTCACCCGACAGGTGCTGCAACACGACGCGGAAGACGTTGGTGTCCTTGGTGAGCGACATTTCGTAGGTGTATTCGCCGCCGTCGTCGTCCGCCGGCAGTTCGACCTCCAGCATGCCGTGGAACAGCGGCTGCAGGTCGCTGTCGGAACAGGTCGGGGACGAGGAGTCGTCCGCCGCCGTCCCGGAGATGCAGCTCAGCCGGCAGTGCAGGTCATCCGGGCAGCATGCGGACGCCGCATCGGGCAGGCTGAAGGAATCGCCGCCGTCGAGTCCGCACCAAGCCACCAGCCGGTAATTTCCGGGGGCGAGGTCCAGCAGCATGGAGTAGCCGTCGGCCGCGAGCGCCTCGCCCTGCTCGGCCGCCTGCCACACGAGCTTGCCTTCCGAATCGAACGCATACAGCCGGACCGATTCCACCTCGTGGGCGAAGGCGTCGGCGAACTTCAGGTTCATGTCGTAGCGGAACTTCAGCCGGTAGCGCACGGAACAATCCCCTTCGCGGTCGTAGATCAGACTGCCGCAGGATGCGGCTCCGAGCAATACGAACGCTGCCAATCCAAGATGTTTGATATAAGACAATGTGCTCATCGCATGTGTGTGTTATGTCGACGGGGCGTCCTCTCCAGCGGGACGCCTTACCATACCAGGTCGACGTCGTTGTTCACCGTTCTCCATGAAAGGATGCCGATCGTCGCCGCGATGTGGGTTTCGCTGTCGTCAGGCTTCTGCGGAACGATTTTCTCGTCGGGGTCCCAGACCGGAGTTCCGAGACCGGCGACGGAGTTGATGCTGATTTCGTAGACGTGGTTGCGCACCACGCCGTAGAGCCCTTTCTGTTCGTCGGAGCCCGAATGGCGGATGTCCGTATAATAATAGGTCATTCCGCTTTTCCATACCCGTGCTCCGGGCATCTCCCGGAGGAGGTTGTCGACGGCATCGGGAGCGATGGCGGCCTGGTCCGAGGCGGCCGAGTAGAACGGCAGCGCCCGGGCGGCGTCGGTCAGTTGCAGATAACAGAGGTACCGCGGGCTGTTCTCCGACTTGTCGTCGGCCATGCCTGCCTGGGTGGCGGTGACCAGTTTCACGTGCTCGGGTTTGATGGAGACGAACCCGGTGCCCTCTTTGGTGTAGATGAGGTCTGCGACGGTGTTGAGCATGGCCGTCTTGACGCCCTCCTGTGTGTAGTCGGTCCCGGCCCACCGGGCGAGGTCGACGGGCGATGCGCTGCTGCCGTCGATGGTTACCAGCACGGCGGCGACGATAGCCTGGGTGCGGTTGCCGACCTCGCTGTCGGGGTCGTACGCCTTTTTGGTGCCGTCGGCGAAGTTGTCCGCGGCGTTCTCTGCGCAGTAGACGGTGCTGTTCCCGTCGATTGCGGAATCGATTTCATTGTAGGCGATATGCCCGAGCGAGACGCCGGCGGGATTGACAGCCCAATAGGAACGGAAGAAGACGGGGTTGTTCCAGGTCCAGCCCAGCTGCCAGGCCGTTTCGGTGTTGATCTTCTTGAAGAGGTAGGACTTGTCGGCCCGGCCGGTGATGCTCCAGCCGGTGAAAAGGGCGTAGACCTGCTTGCCGCCGACGGTGAGGGATTTGCCCTCGGCGTCTTTCAGTGCGACGGCCGTATGGGTTTTGCCGTTGAACGTCACGCCGTTCACGACGGAGACCTTGTCGGTCTTCCAGGCGGTCGTCAGTCGTGCTTTGGCGACGACGCGTTCCAGATAGACGGTTACGGGGTGGGCGGCCGCCTCGGTCTCCGTGTCGCAGAGGTTCTCGGGGCGGACTGCCGCCGTGCAGACCGGACCGTCGGCGCCGGCGTAGGACGAACCGGTCATGACGAAGCCCGGGGTCGAATCGCTCCCGGTGCCGTCTGCGGTGGCGGCAACATAGTCGCCGACCTTGGCGCGCAACTCGGCCAAGGAGAGCGACTCCGTGCCGAGGTCGGCCGCTTCGTAGTTGGCGATGGCGGCCAAGGCTCCGACCTGGCTGAATCCGGGGTTGACCATGACGGTTGTCCGGAACGTCTTCTCGACGTTGGGCATGTTGCTTCCCGTCTCCGGTACGATGTTCGTACAATCGACGTAGTTTTTCCGCCCGGTGAGGTTCACGCTGACCGGGCTGCCCTCGCTGTCGAAGAAATAGAATCTGAGCGAACCGATTCGGCTTTCGCTGCCGGAACCGGCCTCATAACCGTCGGCCCTCGTTGTGCCGGCATCGGCGATTCCGACGGTCAGGAAGCGACCGCCGGTCTTGCTCTCGTCCGGACCTTTCGTGTCCGGAGCTCCGTTTTCGGAACAGGCGCCCAGCGCCAGGATTCCGAACAGACATGCTATACTGCGTTTCATTGCTTATCCAGGTATCCTCTATCTTTCAGTTCTGCAAGGATGGCTTCCGCCTCGCGGAGTCCCATTCTGTCGGCTCTCTTCATGTGGCGTACGGCCGCGGCGTAGTCTCTTGCACGTATGGCGAGCGCGCCGCGGGCATAGAACGCCTCTGCGGAATCGCCCGCTTTGTCGAGGTAGCCGGCGGCGGCGTCCAGGTCGTCGTGGCGCATGGCCGCGTTGGCGGCGTTGAGGTTGGCGACGGGGTCGTCGGGGAACATGCGGACCGCTGTTTCGAACACGGCGGTGAACTCCTCGGTGCCGGGCTCGTACTCCTGCGCCACAAGGTAGAATTCGTTCAGACTCAGCTTCTCGGGCCGCTCGGCCATGATGCGCCGTATCTCCTCGATGTTGCTGTAGCTGCGCACGTTGTAGTCGATGCGGTAGTCGGTGTGCCGCAGTGCCGGATAACAGTTCCGCAACAGGAAATCGTACTCTTCCGGGTAGGTGCGTTTGATTTTCGCCTCTTTGGCATCGGGGTCGAGGTTGCTGTCGATCATGGCGAGTATCTCCTCGCGGTGGTCGAGGTCGGAACGCTCGACGTAGCGCCGCAGTCCTTCCCAGTCTTCGGGTTCGTAGTCGGTGACGATCACCCCGTCGGCGAAGTGGAACAGCTGCCGGATGTATTTCCGGAGCGCTTCCGTACGACCGATGGCCAGCTCCTTGTTATGCGCATAGGGGCTCTCGGGCGAAGCGTAGCCCTTGAGCCATACGGAGACGATGGAGACGTCCTTGTCGCTCCTCACGGAGTCGATGGTGGCCCGTATCTTGCCCAGCTCCGTGCTGTTGCGGCGGTAGTCGGGGAAGATGACGGTCCGGTCGACCGGGAAGTCGATGAAGGCCGAACCCGACAACGACCGGCTTTTCATGGTCTCGGCCTCGGGCCGCACGTAGACCAATTCGGGGAAGAAGGCCTCGTTATGCTCTCCCAGCGCACCTGCGTATGCCGCCAGCAAGGTGTGGCAGCAACCCCAGTCGCAGCGGTGCAACGACAGTTCGGCACCGTTCATCCACTCTTGGTAAATGGTCGGATTGCGATAGCTTACGACCTCCGGTTTCTCCGAGGCCAGGCAGCTGATTCCGCTGCTGCCGGAGAGGGTGCTGATGCCGTTGCGCACGTAGTAGTAGTAACGCCGGCGTCCGTAGATGCCGATTGCGGGCAGGTCGAGCGAATCCTTGCCGTTGACCAGGCGCGGCGTGAGCACCACGGCCTGGTTGCCGTCGACGTTGAGTGCGGAGAGGTCGACGTCCATCTCCACGGTCAGGTATTTGCCGTGGCGCTCCATTTCGAAGCGGTCGACCGATACGTCGGGAACGATGTTTCCCGGAGTCTGAGCCGCAGCTTCGGGCATGCTTCCCGCCCCCAGCAGGGCGGCCAACATGAATATTGTCCTTTTCATTTCCATGTCGTTCAGAAGACGTAAACCAGATTGATGGCCGCCTTGGTCGGGCCCACGTAGTGGTGCGGCTTGTTCGTTTCCACCTTTTTGCCGCATCCGGTGCATCGGAACCGGTCGTAGCGGGTGTAGGAATAGCCGAAGCCGATTTCGGCTTCGAGGTTCCAGTAGCGGTTGAGAATCCATGCGTAGCCGTATGCCACGCCCGCACCGACGAACCAACCCTGGTAGCGGTAGTCCTTGAGTTTGCGGGCGTCGGTTCCGAGCAGGTTGATTACGCCGTTGAAACCGCCCATGTTGTACTGGCCTGCGTGCATGTGCGCTCCGAAGAAATGGCCGGAAAAGCGGTCGCAGAGCCAATAGCGCGCTTCGGGCTGCAAGGCCCAGTGCTTCCACCGGCGGTCGTGCGAAAGCGTCCAGCCGTTGAACTGCCCCGAGGCATCGAGCGTCCATTGGGGTGCCAGACCCACCTCGGCTCCGAGATTGATGTTGAGGAATGCGTCGGAGAGCAGGTTGGTCTTGATTGCCGCTTTCTGTGCCTGGATCTCCTGGGTCGCGCCAGTCACGATAATCGCCAGCAATAAGATGATACGTTTCATTATCTTTTCGTTATGTTCGACAACAAGCGTCGTGTCTTACCGGGATGCGCAATTGACGGTGCAAATGTAAATACGACAATGTGCGTCATCTCTTACCAAGAGAGAGATTAGGAATGAAACGGGCCGGAAATCAGGATTTTGATATGCAATTAACAGTCGTTTTATT
>JAIDUZ010000049.1 GCA_029059935.1 Alistipes sp. | reverse complement strand
CTCTTCCTCTTCCTCTTCCTCTTCCTCTTCCTCCCTTCGTTATATCCCTCTTTTTGCGTTTTCCCTCTCCATCTTGCCCATCCCTCCACTCCGAGAAGCCCCTCTTCCCCGCCTTTACTCGCCTACATCGCACTTGTCTTTTCCTCGTTGCCCGGCTGGGGGCGGTCGCGCAAAGCGCGAGCCGGGCAACGAAAAAACGTTTTGTCATTTACCCGCCAATTCTGAGGAGCATAGCGACGAAAAATCTGTTTCCCTCTCCTGCCATTGCAAGGGCCGCAGGCCCGTGGCAATCCAAACACATGTTGTGACGTATCCGCCTTTAGCCATGCAGGCCGCAAAATAATAAAACCCGGCTCTTAGCCGGGCGTCATCCCAACTGCGCCGTCTGGAACCACCGCCCCCGAAGAACCTTTTTGCCCGGCGCAGCATCCCTGCCACTCCGTCAAGCCTCCCCCGCAAATAGCATCCCCGAGCCAATCCCAAACCCTGCTTTCCGACCGCTGTCAAGCATCTGCAACTTAAAAAAAATCGGCCTTTCTCTTGACATCGGCTCTTTCGCGTTGTATATTTGTCGTGTCTTCCCGTTCGCGCGTCGTCGTCAGGTGCGCACATCTTCTTTCGAAACGACGGCTGCGGTGCATCGCAGCGCGAAGCGGCAGGACCGAACTATCTTCCACCGGCGTCGGTCGTTTTCCCGCACCCATCCGTGCCCCGGAAAATCGTCTTCTCGTTCCCGAATCCGGACCCCGTCCGTTTCGCATTCCGACCGGGTCGTTCCATTTTCCTTTGTTTCCGCCTCATTCAGGAGACATTCGGATATACGGTCCGACAGGATCCACACCTGTCTTTTGAGGTAAGGCAGGTCGCTTCGGAATCGCGTTCCGCCACGGGCTCCTTTCCCGAACGAATAGTTTGCAAGGTCGTCCTTGCGCAGTGATGGCTGCGCAGGGCGACTTTTCGTGCATATAAGACCCCCATCCGACAGCAAATCCCCCAACGATTTCCCCGTTTTCATTCGTCATTCAGCGTTTCTTGCATTATCTTTACCGTCCCAAACCTTCCGCCCATGACTTCCAAGGCCAAAGGATACTTCCTCGGCGCCATCGCCGCCGCCACCTACGGCACCAACCCGCTCTTCGCCCTGCCGCTCTACAAGGCCGGTTTGAACCCCGATTCGGTATTGTTGTTCCGCTACCTCTTCGCCATTCCGCTCCTGGGCATCATGCTGCGGGCCCGCGGCCGCAGCTTCCGGGTGCCGCGCAGCCACATCGGCATGCTCTTTCTGATGGGCATCTTCGTGGCGCTCTCGTCCCTGACGCTCTTTCTAAGTTATAACTTCATGGATGCCGGCATCGCATCCACCCTGCTCTTCGTCTACCCCATCCTCGTCGCGTTGATTATGGCCATGGGGTTCGGCGAAAAGCTCTCGCCCATGACCGCACTATGCATCCTGCTGGCTTGCAGCGGCATCGGACTGCTCTACAAGAGCAGCGACGGGTCGACGCTGAGTCTCACCGGGTCGTTGCTCGTGCTCGCCTCGGCGCTCTCCTACGCCATCTACATCGTCGCCGTGCGGCAGTCGCGCCTGCGGGAGATTCCCACCCTCGCCGTCACGTTCTACGTCCTCTCCGCCGGACTGCTGCTCTTCCTCGGACGCATCGCCTGCGGCCAGCCGCTCATCCTGCCCGACCGGTGGTATCTGTGGGGCAACCTGCTGGCCCTGGCCATCTTCCCCACCGCCGTTTCGTTCCTGTGCACCACCAGCGCCATCCAGCACATCGGGTCCACCCCCACCGCCATCCTCGGCGCACTGGAGCCCGTCACCGCGGTTTTCTTCGGCGTCGCGGTCTTCGGCGAGGCCTTCACTCCGCGCATCGCCTGCGGCATCGTGTTGATTATCGTGGCCGTCACCCTGGTCATCGCCGGCAACAACCTCGGGGCCAGCCTCACCCACTTCCGCAAACTCTTTCCGCGACTCGCCCGCAGGCGACAGCGATAACTCGGCAGCAACTGTTCCTGCAGCACGACACGCGGTCCAAAAGCTCCGCCCCGAAGCCCCGGCAAAGCCCCCGCCTACAGCCATCCAGACACCTCCGGAACCGGGTTTTTCCGGGTATTGCCAACGGTTCGATTTGACACCCGCACATGGCTTTTCGCGTTGTGCGTCAGACCTTTTGTGTTATACTTATAACACAAAAGGATTTTTTGATAATTAATTCAGTCCAAAATTTGCGGGG
>JAIDUZ010000048.1 GCA_029059935.1 Alistipes sp. | reverse complement strand
GACCAGCACGAGCGTAATCACCAGAAAGGCGACGATCGCAATTAAAATAGTAGTAGTCATTTTTCCGAATCTCTTTTTACGGTTAGAACTGAATGCCCGAGAATATCATGAACGCGATACCCATCAGGCCCGTGATGATGAAGGCGATGCCGGGGCCTTTCAGCGCGGCCGGGATGTGCGAATAGGTCGTCTTCTCGCGGATGGCGGCCATCATCACGATAGCCAGCCACCAGCCCAGACCGGAGCCCAGGCCGTATACGACCGACTGCCATACCGACGTCAGTTGCTGGGCGTCGACTTTCTGCTGCATGAAGAGCGAGCCGCCCATGATGGCGCAATTCACGGCAATCAGCGGCAGGAAGATGCCCAGCTGGCTGTACAGCGTCGGCGAGAACTTCTCCACGATCATCTCCACCAGCTGCACGAACGCGGCGATGGTGGCGATGAAGACAATGAGCGACAGGAAGCTGAGGTTCACCTCCGGATACCCCGCCCAGGCCAGCGCCCCGGGTTTCAGTACGAACTGATACAGCAGGTAGTTCAGCGGCACGGTCATCAGCATGACGAACGTGACCGCGGCGCCCAGTCCGAGGGCCGTCTTGACGCTCTTCGACACGGCAATGTAGGAGCACATGCCGAAGAAGAAGGCGAAGACCATGTTGTCGATGAAAATCGACTGGATGAATATGTTCAACATTTCCATATGCTACCCTCCTATTTTTCCTGTAAATCCTTGTTGCGCGAGCGGTGCACCCAGATGATGCAGCCCGCAATGATAAGCGCCATGGGCGGGAAGAGCATCAGTCCGCAGTTGGAGTAGAAGCCGCCTTCGGCCATGTACCAGCTCTCGGGGACGATGCGGTATCCCAGCAGCGTGCCCGAGCCCAGCAGTTCGCGGAAGAAGGCCACCACCACGAGTATCAGACCGTATCCCAGGCCGTTGCCTATACCGTCCAGCAGGGCCGGCCACGGTTTGTTGGCCAGGGCGAACGCTTCGATGCGTCCCATGACGATGCAGTTGGTGATAATCAGACCCACATAGACCGACAGCTGCTTCGAGACCTCGTATACATAGGCCTTGAGCACCTGGTCCACGAGAATCACCAGCGCCGCGATGACCACCAGCTGTACGATGATGCGGATGCGTGCCGGCACGCCGTTGCGCAGCAGCGACATGACCAGGTTGGCGAATGCCGTGACCACGGTCACCGACAGGGCCATCACAATGGCGGGCTTCAGCTGCACCGTTACGGCCAGCGCCGAGCAGATACCCAGTATCTGCACGATCACCGGGTTGTTCGCCGAGAAGGGGCCCATCAGATATTTGAAGTTCTTGCTACTCATTGTTTTCCACATTTTCTTCGTTAGACACTTCGTCCCGGCCCGCAGCCTCGGCTCCGGTTCCGGCCGCCGCACGGCGTGCGCGGAGCAGCGGCAGATAGTGGCCGATGCTCGTGCGGAGCATGGCCGTCACGCCGTCCGAGGTCTTCGTGCCGCCCGTGATGGCGTCCACTTCGTGGGCCGGGTCCTTGGCTCCGCCCTTGCGCAGCGCCACCGACACGAATTCGTCGCCTTCGAAGAGGGTCTTGCCCACGAATTTCGACTGATATTTCTCCGTCGCGATTTCGGCGCCCAGACCCGGGGTCTCGCCCTTGTGGGCCATCACGATGCCCGCCACGGTGTTCATGTCGTTCTCCAGCGCCACATAGCCCCAGATCGGGCCCCACAGACCCGAGCCCGTCACCGGAATGACCACACGGCCGTCTTCGGCTTCGAAAATCGGGTATTCGCCCGCATCGAACGAGCCTTGCAGGTCGTTGAGCATGGCGAATACGTCGCCGCCCTCGACCGGCCGGCCTTCGGCATCCAGCACGCGGGCTTCGATGAATTCGTCGTAGTTCCGGTCTGCGGCCGAGAGCGACGCCAGAATCGACTGTTTCTTCTCGTTCAGTTCGTTGGCGTTCTGTCGCTCCTGAAGCGAGAGCGCCGCCACGGCCAGCAGCAGCGCCACCGCCACGACCATCACCGTCGAGTAGACAACAATATAAAGGTTGCTGTTCGTATTGATTTTTTTCATGGTTGCCTCCTCCCTATTTAGCCGGTTTGACACGTTTGTTTCGGCGCCGGATGTTGGCCTCGACAACATAGTAGTCGACCAGCGGAGCCAGCGCGTTCATAAAGAGGATCGAGAGCATCATACCCTCCGGATAGGCCGGATTGACCACACGGATCAGCACCGCGATGGCACCCGTCATCAGGCCTACGATGTACTTGCCCGCATCGGTCTGCGCCGAGGTCACGGGGTCCGTGGCCATGAACACGGCTCCGAACGCGAAGCCGCCCACAATCAGATGCCACCAGGCCGGATAGGCCGTCACGCCCGTCCATTGGAACACATAGCCCATCAGCAGGCCGCCCGCAAAGACGGAGAACATCGTGCGCCACGATGCGATGCCCGTGAAGAGCAGAACCGCCGCACCCAGCAGGATGGCCACGGTCGACGTCTCGCCGATCGAGCCCGGGATGAATCCCAGGAAAGCATCCATGGCCGAGTAGCCCAGCGTGCCGTCCGTCGCCATGTGTTCCAGCGCCGTCGCTCCCGAGAATCCGTCCACCACGCCTTCGCCCGACCCCAGGCCGGCAATCCACACCTCGGCGCCCGAAATCGAGGGCGTGTAGGCGAAGAATACGAATGCGCGCGCCAGCAGCGCGGGGTTGAAGACGTTCATGCCCGTGCCGCCGAATACTTCCTTGCCGAAAACCACGGCGAAAGCCGTCGCCACGGCAACCATCCACAGCGGAATATCCACCGGCATGATCATCGGAATCAGCAGTCCCGTCACCAGGAAGCCTTCGTTCACCTCGTGGCCGCGGGCCTGAGCGAAACCGAATTCGATAGCCAGGCCCACCACATACGAAACCACGATGATGGGCAGCACCTTGAGGAATCCGAACCACAGCGACGCCCAGAATTCCGGCACCGCGCCTACCGACAGGTAGTGCTGATAGCCCGTGTTGTAGAATCCGAACAGCAGCGCCGGCAGCAGCGCCGCAACCACCACGATCATCGTGCGTTTCATGTCGTTGCAGTCGCGGATGTGCGCCCCCTTGGAGGTCGTGGTGTTCGGTACGAAGAGGAAGGTCTCGAACGCTTCGAACGTCGAGGCCAGGAAGCCCAGCTTGCCTCCTTCGGAGAAGGCGGGCTTAAGATTGTCCACTATTTTACGCAGTCCCATCGTTATGCCTCCTTGATCATTAAGTTAATACCGTCGCGGATGATCTGCTGTATCTCTATTTTCGAGGGGTCGACGAATTCGCACAGCGCGAAGTCTTCTTCCACCACTTCGTAGATGCCCAGATTCTCCATCTTGTCGATGTCGCCGGCCAGGCAGGCCTTCAGCAGATACATCGGATAGATGTCCATCGGCAGATATTTTTCATAGAGCCCCGTCACCACGAACGGACGTTCGCCGCCGTTCATGTTGGTATCCAGTTTGTAGGCCTTCTTCGGGCAGAGCCACGAGAAGTAGGCGCGCGACACCGAGAACTTCTTGAAGCGGGGCATCGCCCAGCCCAGCAGTTCGTATTTGTCGCCTTCGGGTATCACGGTCAGTTGGTTGGCGTAGTAGCCCAGGAATCCCTCCTGCGAGGTCTTCGTGCCGGTCAGTACGTTGCCCGAAATGATGCGTACGCTGTCGCCTTCTTTCTGCGCCTTGATGTTGCCGCCCACCAGCGAGTCGACACGGGCTCCGGCTATCGTGCGTACGTAGGCCGGCTTCTCCACTTCCGAGCCCGTCACTGCAATGGTGCGGGTCATGTCCGCGCGACCTTCGTTGAACAGACGGCCGATGATGGCCACATCCTGGATGTTCACCGTCCAGACCACCTCACCCTTGTTCACCGGGTCGATATGGTGTATCTGCACACCCACGTTGCCCACAGGGTGTTTGCCCGCAAAAGCGTGGAGTTCGGCTCCGGCCAGCGAGGCCATCTCGCCTTCGGCTTCGGCGCGCACCGAAAGGTGCACCTTGCCTTCGGTCAGTTTGCCCAGCACCCGGATGCCCGTTTGCAGATTCCGCTGTTCTCCGCTCAGCGCAAAGTTGTAGTCGGGGGCCAGCGGCGCCGAATCGAACGCCGAAACGAAGATGGCTTTCGGGGTGTCCGACGGGTCGGCAATGATGCCGTAGGGGCGCTGTACGATCATGGGCCACAGACCGCTGCGGAGCAGCAGGCCGACGATCTCTTCGCGCGTGGCCGCTTCAGGGTCGGGGCAGGCGAAAGTTTCGTAGGTCTGTTCGGCATCGGGCGCCACCGTCACGGCCAGCACCTTGCGCTTTTCGCCGCGGTCGATGGACGCCACCTCGCCGCTCACCGGCGAGGTGAAGAGCACGCGTTCGTCGTTCTTGTCGAAGAACAGCGGCGTACCCGCCTTCACCTTGTCGCCCGCTTTCACCAGCAGCTTGGGGGTCACGCCTTCGAAATCCAGCGGCGAAACCGCATACAGCGCGGCCCGCGGCGCCGCGGAGACCTCTGCGGCGGGTTTTCCCTGGAGATTGATGTCGAGACCCTTGCGTAGTGTAATGATTTTCGACATGATTATAAATAGGTTTGTATGAATGATTCCGAGCAATCCGAACCGGTTGTTAGCGAACTAACAATCTAATCGCGTGCGAAAGTACGAAATTTTTTCCGGAAAACCGTAGGTATCGAATATTATTTTTAAATTCCTTAAAATCTTTTGTTCCTCATCCTTAGTACAGCAGCCCTCATCCGTTCAGTATCCGTTCACTCGTTTTTAATATCCGGCCCTATCTTCGTTGCCCGGCCCACGCTTTGCCCCCTCCCTGCCGGACAACGAAAATCCGCGGCTTGCAATCTCACAAATCCCGACTCTTAGTCGGGCGTCATTGCGGATGTTTCCGCTTTTTGCCGGCGCAAAAAGCAGCGGAAAAACCGACGCTCACAACATGGGCAGAGGCCGCTTGCGGACTATGCCTCGCAAGGAGGAGGGAAACAAGCACCGCGCAGTTAATCTGCACACACATTATAACGTAGCATTATCATCTCCAGCCTTTTAGGCGGGCGGGCCGGAGCCTCCCCCGGCGGAGGCCCGCAAAAGAACTGCGTGCCCCGCAGGCTCCGACCCGAAAACCCTGCCTTGTCATTCTGAGGAGCGTAGCAACGAAGAATCTATATAACAGCAAAAACAGATTCTTCGCTACGCTCAGAATGACAAGCGCAGCACAATCCAACATACATAATTACAACTCCCTGCTCTTAGCAGGGAGTCATTCTGAGGAGCACAGCGACGAAGAATCTCTGTTTCATTCGCATCTCTTCTCCAGCTCCCGCTTTTCAGGCGGGCGAGCCGAAGCCCCGCCCTGCGGAGGCTCGCAGAATTTACAAAGCCCCGTTCTTAACGGGGCTCGCCTCCGCTGGCTTCGGCCCGAATTCTCAATACCCCTCATCGCGAGTAACTCCCGACCACCCCGTCATTCTGAGTCGCGCAGCGACGAAGAATCTATAACGAGAAAAGAACATGCGAACAAGAGTCGTAAAACACCAGCGCACTCAATCTGCACAATCGTTGCAAAGTAACATCGTCACCCCGCCTCCCAGCCGTCCGGGGCCGGCCCTGCCGGCCTTGTAATTTGCCGTCGCAGCACCGAATGATTCCAAAAATGCATATATTTGTCTTTCGAATCGATTGCCGGCATCTGTGCTGCAAGCACTCTTAAACGAATCAACCAACCGAATCCGCCTTGAGCCCCGTTTTCGTCAACATCCACACCCATCGGCCCACCGGCCGCGGCATCGAACTGCGCACGGCAGGCATCCACCCGTGGGAGGCCGGACAACTAAGCCCCGGACAGGCCGTACAGGAGCTCTCCGCCGCCTTGGACAGGGGCGACGCGCAGGCCGTCGGCGAAATCGGGCTCGACTTCGCCCGCACACGCACACCGCAGCTCCGCGACGCGCAGACCGCTCTCTTCCGGGCCCAGCTCGACCTGGCCGGCCGGCGCCGGCTGCCCGTCGTGCTCCATTGCGTCAAGGCTTTCGAAGAGACCTTGCGCATCCTCGGCAGGCTGGAGTTCCCGGCCGTCATCTTCCACGGCTTCATCGGTTCGGCCCGGCAGGCCCGGCAAGCGCTCGACCGGGGTTACTTCCTCTCGTTCGGCGAGCGGACGTTCGCTTCGCCGCGCACCGTCGAGGCACTCCGGAGCACGCCCCCGTCGCAGCTCTTCCTCGAAACCGACGACAGCACTGCGCCCATCGAGGAGATTTACACCCGCATCGCCGCGCTCCTCTCTACGGACGTCGAAACCCTCCGGCAGATTACCATAGCAAACTACCTACGCATTTTCCCCGAATACCATGGATAACTGGCTCGAACGCACCGCCCTGCTCCTGGGCAGCAAAAAACTCGACATCCTGCACCGCTCCCACGTGCTCGTCGTCGGACTCGGCGGCGTGGGTGCCTATGCTGCCGAGATGATCGCCCGCGCGGGCGTGGGACGCATGACCATTGCCGACGCCGACGTCGTTTCCGAAAGCAACATCAACCGCCAGCTCGTCGCCCTGCACTCCACCGTCGGGCGGCCCAAGGCCGAGGTCCTCGCCGAGCGGCTCCGCGACATCAATCCCGACCTCGTGCTCTCCGTCGTCAATCGTTACATCAAGGACGACGAGACCTATGCCCTGCTCGACGCCGCCCCCTACGACTTCGTCGTCGACGCCATCGACACCCTCTCGCCCAAGCTGGCCCTCATCCTCGCCGCCCTCGACCGCGGCCTGCCGCTCGTCAGTTCCATGGGCGCCGGGGCCAAGACCGACCCCACGCAGCTCGAAATCGCCGACATCTCCAAAACCCACCACTGCCCGCTGGCCCACATGCTCCGCAAGCGGCTCCACAAGGCAGGCGTCAGAACGGGGTTCCACGCCGTCTTCTCGCCCGAGCCCATGCGCGAGGGGGCCATGATTCTCTGCGAGGAGCAGAACAAGAAATCCAACGTCGGCACCATCTCCTACATCCCCGCCCTCTTCGGCATCGGATGCGCTTCGGTCGTCATCCGCGGGCTCATCGGCGAGATGCCGCAGGCCGAAAAGCAATGACTTCACCCTTTCCCGACACATATCTAAACACCCTCCCATGAAAATCGTATTTCTGGACGAATACACGCTTTCGGGCGCCGACACGGGCCGTCTGCGCGCCTTGGGCGACTACACCGGCTACGACTCCACCCTTCCCGACCAGGTGATCGGGCGATGCCGCGACGCCGAGGTCGTCATTACCAACAAGGTGGTCATCGACCGCAAGACAATGCAGGCGCTGCCCCGCCTGCGGTTGATTTGCATCGCCGCCACCGGCATGAACAACGTCGACCTCGACGCAGCCGCAGCATCGGGCATCGAGGTGCGCAACGCCAAGGGTTATTCCACCCATGCCGTCGCCGAAACCACCCTCGGCGCTGCCATCGCCCTGCTGCGTCACTCGGTCTACTACGACCGTTACGTCAAGAGCGGCGCCTACTCCGCTTCGGGCCGGCAGTTCCACTTCCGCTACGCCAACCGCCAGCTCCACGGCTCGCGCTGGGGCATCGTCGGACTGGGCGCCATCGGCCGCGAGGTCGCCAGACTCGCCGGGGCTTTCGGTTGCGAGGTGCGCTATGCCTCCACTTCGGGGGTGCTCCGTCCCGAACCCTACCCCGCCATGCCGCTCGGCGAGTTGCTTTCGTGGGCCGACATCGTCTCCGTCCATTGTCCGCTCAACGACCGCACCCGCATGCTGATCGGTCCCGCCGAGTTCGCCCGCATGCGGTCTTCGGCCATCCTCATCAACGTCGCCCGCGGCGGCATCGTCGACGAAGCCGCCCTGGCCGCCGCGCTCGATGCCGACCGGCTCGCCGGCGCCGCTTTCGACGTCTTCCCCGTCGAGCCCCTGCCCGCCGATTCGCCGCTCCTGCACGTCAGGGAGCCCGACAGGCTTCTGCTCTCGCCCCACAACGCCTGGGCACCCTTGGAGGCCGTCGAGGTATTGATCGGATGCATCGAGGAGAACATCAAGCAATTCCGGTAGCCCCATCTCCCGGAGCACCTGCCGCCGCCGGCTTCACCCCGATACCTTTCCGCCGGGACATTGGCGTCGCGCAGACTCCCGCCCACCCCGCACACAACAACGAGGGGCAGGACCCACAGGTCCCGCCCCTCGTTTCTCGTTCCGGTCCGCCTATTCGGCCAGCACCTCGGCCACTTTCGCCTTGAGTGCGTCGCCGCGCAGCCCGCGGGCCACGATCGTGCCGTCCGGGCCGAACAGAATGATGTGCGGAATGCCGGCTATGCCGTAGAGTTCGGTCGGCACGGCCTGCGCATCGACAATCTCGGGCCATTCGATGCCCAGTTGTTCGGCCGCCTTGCGGGTGTCTTCGCGTTCGTCCCACACGGCCACGCCCAGCACCTCGAACTTCTCGCCATGGTATTTCTCCCACACTTCGCGGATGTTGGGTATCTCACGGCGGCAGGGGCCGCACCACGAGGCCCAGAAGTCCACCAGCACATATTTGCCTTTGCCCACGTAGTCCGAAAGGCTCACGGCCGTGCCGTCGGGGTTGCCGTTCTCAATCGTGAAGTCGACGAAGGGCATCCCTTCGGCCGTTTTCTTCAGCGCTTCGTTCTTCGCTATGGCTTTCTGCACCGGGCCGAAGTTGCGGGCGTAGTCGCCGGCATCGGCCAGCGCTGCGTCGAATTCTTCGGGCGTCTCCAGGTCCGAAGTCCAGCGCCAGAACACATAGGCTCCCAGCGCATTGTCGTTGGCCGCAACCACCGGACGCGCCGTTTCGGCCAGCGCCGCATTGATCTCTTCCACCAGGGCGTCCGCCTTCTCGTCGCGTTCCGCCTCGCTCAGCGAAGCGTCGGCCAGCAGGGCGCGGTAGTTCTCATAGAACGCGCCCCGAATCGAGTCGTACTGCGCATCGAAGCGGTTCTTCTCTTCGTTGAGCGCCGAGCCCGCCGCCGTGCGCGCGGCCAGGTCGACCGTCAAGTCGCCGCCCTCCAGAATCACGTCGGCAAAGGTGCGTTCCAGCGCCACACGGCGCAGCGAGTCGCCCGCAATCGTGCCTTCGAACACAAAGCGGCCTTCGGCGACTTCGGTGCTGTCGACCTTGCTGCCCTTGTGGAAATCATACAGATAGACCGTCTTTCCGTTCAACGACGGATCTACTTCGCCCGTAAGGGTGTAGGGCTTTTTCGTCGTGCAGGAGGCGAACAGCGCCGCGCAGGCTGCAACCAGCAGAATCTTTTTCATACCTATCGGGGTTTAAGGTTATTCCATCTCCACCAGCGACCGGCCCGTCATTTCGGCCGGCTTCGGAAGTCCCATCAGGTCGAGCACCGTGGGGGCCACGTCGGCCAGAATGCCGTCGCGCACCGTCTTCACCCGGTCCGACACCACCACCACGGGCACCGGATTGAGCGAGTGGGCCGTGTTGGGCGTGCCGTCGGGGTTCACGGCGTTGTCGGCATTGCCGTGGTCGGCTATCTGCACCACTTCGTAGCCGTTGCGCTTGGCCGCCTCGACTACCTTTTCGACGCATTTGTCCACCGCTTCGACCGCTTTCACGATAGCATCGTAGACTCCCGTATGGCCCACCATGTCGCCGTTGGCGAAGTTCAGACAGATGAAGTCGAACTTCTGCTCATCGAGCGCCGCCGCCAGCTTGTCGGCCACTTCGGGCGCCGACATCTCGGGCTGCAGGTCGTAGGTCGCCACCTTGGGCGAGGCCACCAGGATGCGTTCTTCGCCCTCGAACGTCTCTTCGCGGCCGCCGTTCAGGAAGAACGTCACGTGAGCGTACTTCTCCGTCTCGGCTATGCGCAGCTGCCTGAGTCCCTGCTTCGACACCCATTCGCCGATGGTGTCGGGCACGTTCTCCTTGTCGAACAGGATGTGCAGGCCCGTGAACTTGGCGTCGTAGGGAGTCATGCAGCAGTAGTAGAGCGGCAGGGTGTGCATCCCCGCTTCGGGCATCTCTTCCTGAGTCAGCACCACGGTCAGTTCCTTGGCGCGGTCGTTCCGGTAGTTGAAGAAAATCACCGCATCGTTCGGGCGGATGGTTCCCACGGGGTTTCCGGCGGCATCCACACGCACCACGGGTTTGATGAATTCGTCCGTCACGTCGGCGTCGTACGACTTCTGCACCGCAGCGGCCATGTCGGTGGCATGTTCGCCGACACCCTCCACCAGCGCATCGTAGGCCACCTTCACGCGTTCCCAGCGTTTGTCGCGGTCCATCGCATAGTAGCGGCCCACCACCGTGGCTATCGTGCCCGTCGTGGCGGCCAGGTGTTTCTCCAGCTGTTCGATGAATCCCTTGCCGCTGCGCGGGTCGGTGTCGCGGCCGTCCATGAAGCAGTGAACATAGGTGTTCGCAATCTTGTATTCGGCCGCTATGTCGCACAGTTTGAAAAGGTGTTCCAGCGACGAGTGCACACCGCCGTCGGAGGTCAGGCCCATGAAATGGATGTTCGAGCCGTTCTTCCGGGCATGTTCGAACGCCGCCACCACCTCCGGATTCTTCAGAATCGAGTTGTCGCAGCACGCACGGTTGATTTTCACCAGGTCCTGATAGACCACGCGGCCCGCACCTATGTTAAGATGGCCCACTTCCGAGTTGCCCATCTGTCCGTCGGGCAGACCCACGTTCTCGCCGTCGGTGCGCAGCTGCGCATGGGGATACTTGTCGGTCATGGCCGAAATATAGGCCGGGTGCACGGTCGAAATCACGTCGGCCTTGTCATGACGGCCGTTGCCCCAGCCGTCGAGAATCATCAGCAATACTTTGTTCGCCATATCTTCCTTTATTTTTTATCCCATCCCTTATTTTATTTGCGCCATAATCAGCTCCACCGCCTTGTCGATGGCCGCCTGCACACCGTCGGGGTTCTTGCCGCCGGCCGTGGCGAAGAAGGCCTGACCGCCGCCGCCGCCCTGCATCAGCTTCGCCGCTTCGCGCACCACGGCTCCGGCATTCACGCCCTGCGCCGCTATTTCGTCGCCCAGCATGATGGTCAGCGAGGGTTTGCCGTCCCACACCGAGCCTATCACCAGCACCAGCTTCGCCGAGCGGGCCCGCAGGTTGTAGGCCAGGTCCTTGATGAAGTCGGGCCGGTGGTCCGCCTGCTTGGCTATCAGCTGCACTCCGTTGCGCTCGGGCACCGCCGCAATCAGCTTCTCGGCCCATTGCGACACTTGTTCGCGGCGCATCTGCTCCACTTCTTTCGCCAGTGCGTCGTTGTTTTCGATCATCTTCTTCACGGCCTGCACGATCTGCGTGTTGTTCAGGTATTCGCCCACACTGCGAATCGTGTCTTCGGCCGCATGGAGCACCTGTTCGGCATGTTCGCCCGTCACCGCTTCGATGCGGCGCACTCCAGCCGATATGGCGCTCTCGGTCAGTATCTTGAAGAATCCGATGTTGCCCGTGGCACTCGTGTGCGTTCCGCCGCACAGCTCCACCGATTCGCCGAAGCGCACCATGCGCACCCGGTCGCCGTATTTCTCGCCGAAAAGCATCATCGCCCCCGCGGCCGCGGCTTCTTCTTTCGTGGCGTCGCGTTTCTCTTCCAGCGGGTGGTTGGCCCGTATGGCCTTGTTCACCAGTTTCTCCACTTCGCGCAGTTCTTCGCGCGTCACTTTCTGGAAGTGCGAGAAGTCGAAGCGCAGCAGTTCGGGCGTCACCATCGAGCCTTTCTGTTCCACATGCGCGCCCAGCACCTTGCGCAGGGCCGCATGCATCAGGTGCGTGGCCGAATGGTTGTTGGCCGCCGACTGCCGTTTTCCGGCATCCACACGGGCCGTGAAGGTCGCCGACGGATTCTCCGGCAGCTTCTCCACGATGTGGATAATCAGACCGTTCTCTTTCTCCGTGGCCACTACTTCGATGCGTTCGTTGGCGCTCTCCACCACGCCCACGTCGCCTATCTGACCGCCCGAATTGCCGTAGAACGGCGTGCGGTCGAAGACCAGTTGGTAGGAGGTCTTGCCCTTGCTCGTCACCCGGCGGTAGCGCGCTATGCGTACTTCGTCCGTCAGCGTGTCGTAGCCCGTGAAGAGGCTTTCGCGCAGGGGGAACAGCTCCACCCAGTCGTCCGTATCCACGGCCGCCGCGTTGCGCGAGCGTTCTTTCTGCACCTGCAGTTCCTTGTCGAAGGCTTCCAGGTCGACGCCCACGCCTTGTTCGCGGGCTATGAGTTCCGTCAGGTCGATCGGGAATCCGAACGTATCGTAGAGTTCGAACGCCTCGGCGCCCGAAATCAGCTGCCGGCCCTCGCTCTTCGTCCGGGCAATGACGCCGTCCAGCAGCGTGATGCCCGTCGCCAGCGTGCGCAGGAACGACGCTTCCTCTTCCTCGATTACTTTCTCGATAAGTCCCTGCTGGGCTTTCAGTTCGGGGAACTGGCCTCCCATCTGGTCCACCAGCCCGGCCACCAGGCGGCACAGCGTCGGCTCCGCAAACCCGAGGTAGGTGTAGCCGTAGCGCACCGCACGGCGCAGGATGCGGCGGATCACATAGCCCGCCTTGACGTTCGACGGCAGCTGGCCGTCGGCTATCGAAAAGGCGATGGCACGCAGGTGGTCGGCAATGACGCGCATGGCTACGTCGCACTTCGCGTCGGCTCCGTACTGCTTGCCCGACATCGCCGCTATGCGGCTGATCGTCGGTTGGAAAACGTCGGTATCGTAGTTCGATTTCTTGCCTTGCAGTATCATGCACAGACGTTCGAAGCCCATGCCCGTGTCCACGTTGCGCGCGGGCAGTTCTTCCAGCGAGCCGTTGGCCTTGCGGTTGAACTGCATGAACACCAGGTTCCATATCTCTATCACCTGCGGATGGCTCCGGTTCACCATCTCGCGGCCCGGCTTCGCCGCAATCTCCGCTTCGTCGCGCAGGTCGAAGTGTATCTCCGAGCAGGGACCGCAGGGGCCCGTCTCGCCCATCTCCCAGAAGTTGTCGTGCTTGTTGCCGCGGATGATGTGGTCTTCGGGCAGGAAGCGTTTCCAGTAGTCGTAGGCTTCCTGGTCGAAGGGCACGCCGTCTTCTTCCGAGCCTTCGAAGACGGTGGCGTACATCCGTTCGGCCGGCAGTTCGTAGACGTCATGCAGCAGTTCCCAGGCCCATTCGATGGCTTCTTTCTTGAAGTAGTCGCCGTACGACCAGTTGCCCAGCATCTCGAACATCGTGTGGTGGTAGGTGTCGTGCCCCACCTCTTCCAGGTCGTTGTGCTTGCCCGACACGCGCAGACACTTCTGCGTGTCCGCCGCACGCGGATACTTGCGCGGCGCGTTGCCCAGGAAAATATCCTTGAACTGGTTCATGCCCGCGTTGGTGAACATCAGCGTGGGGTCGCCCTTGACGACCATCGGCGCCGACGGCACGATGGCATGGCCCTTGCTTTCGAAGAAGTCCAGAAAGGCCTGTCGAATTTTTGCAGATTCCATTGTATATCGTTTTTTCCGATTCCGTCGTTATTATGTCGGGTTGCAAAATTACACAATTAAACTTAAATTTGCATCCTACAAACCCCAGTTTTTTAGAGGATGACGCAAAAACAGATGTCTTTGTTCGACACGCCGACACCCGCCCCCGGCCGGGAGCTTCCGGCCCGCGAGCCCGCACACGCGCCTTTCCGGTTGCGGTTCTACCGGTTCGTGCGCAAGATTCTCGTCGGGTTCATCCTCGTGTCGATCGCCAACGTGCTCTTTTCGCAGTTTTTCTATACGCCCAAAATGTACCGCATCAACCGCGACAACCGCGAGCTGATGATCCGCTACCGCATTCTCCAGGAGCGCATCCGCACGGCCCGGGAGCAGGTCGACGAAATCCGCCACCGCGACCAGTACGTCTACCGCTCGCTCTTCTCGACCGACACGCTCTCCATCCCCGGCGTGTGGCAGCCCTACCCCGATTCGAAGTACGCCGCCCTGGCCGACGACGAGTTCGCCCCGCTGATGATCGGCACCTGGCAGCAGCTCGACGAGCTGGCCCGCACGCTCTACCAGGAGTCCGTGTCGTTCGACGAGCTGCAGACGCTCTCCAAGGACAAGTCGCGCCTCGCCTCGGCCATTCCGGCCATCTGGCCCATCGACCGCAAGGCGCTGCACGGCAACCACATCGGCGCCTTCAATCCGCGCCGCATGCACCCCATCTACCACCGCATCATCCCCCACGTCGGCGTCGACCTGGGATGCGACCGCGGCACCCCCATCTACGCCACCGGCGACGGCATCGTGCAGAAGATCGACCGCGGCGAGCCGACGCGCGGCTACGGCCAGCAGATTCTGCTCAACCACGGCTTCGGCTACCAGACGCGCTACGCCCACCTGAGCAAGATTCTCGTCAAGCCCGGCGACAAGGTCGTGCGCGGACAGATCATCGGCGAGGCCGGCAACACGGGCGGCTCCACGTCGTCCCACCTCCACTACGAGGTCATCCACAAGGGCACGCCCGTCAACCCCATCAACTACTTCAACCGCAACATGACCAACGAGGAATACAACAAGTTCATGGAGCACATCCGCGAGACCAACTTCGAAACCATGTAGTATGAACGACATCAAGGAATTACGGGAAAAATTGCAGCGGCGCAGGCAGCGGCGGCAGAAGCTCGTCCGCCTCACGGCGCAGTTCTTCGTGTGGACCGGCATCGCCGTGCTCTATTACATGGGCTTCTCGCTCTTCTTCGACACGCCGGTCGAATACATGCTCAAGCACTCCACCGACGACCTGCGGCGCGAGTACGCCGTGCTCTCCCAGCGCTACGATTCGCTCGCCCTGGTCCTCGGCAACCTCTCCGAGCGCGACCGCAACGTCTTCCGCATCCTCTTCGAGTCCGACCCCTACGACTACGACAGCGATCCCGACAGCCGGCAGCTTGCCAGCTACGAGGAGCTCATCGGCCAGTCTTCGCGCCAGCTCAAACACGATTTGCAGCAGCGCATCCGCCGGCTCGAAGAGCGCCTCGACCGGCTCGGCGCCACCTACCTCTCCCTCCAGGCGCAGATCGACTCGACGGGCAGAGGCTGCAACAACATCCCCGCCATCCAGCCCGTCATCAACAAGCAGCTCACCTTGCTGACGGCTTCCTACGGCATGCGCATCCATCCTTTCTACAAAACCCTGAAGTCCCACCAGGGCGTCGACTACACCGTCCCCGAGGGTTCGCGCGTCTTCGCCACGGCCGACGGCGTCGTGCGCGACCTCTCCGACCGCAATTCCACCTCCGGACTCACCGTCGTCATCGACCACGGCAACGGCTACGAAACCGTCTACAGCCACCTGTCGCAAATCCACGTCCGCAAGGGGCAGTCCGTGCACCGCGGCGACATCATCGCCCGTTCGGGCGACACGGGACTCTCGCTGGCGCCCCACCTCCACTACGAGGTACGTTACAACGACATGCGCCTCGACCCCATCCACTACTTCTTCATGGAGCTCACGCCCGCCGAATACCAGCGCATCATCCGCATCGCGCAGTCGGGCATGCAGTCGTTCGACTGACCGCCATGGACAGCGCCGTACGACTCATTCTGCTCGACTTCGACGGGACGTTGGCCGACACCCGCCGGGCCAATGCCCGCGCCTACGTCGCCGCGTTCGCCGAGGCCGGACTTTCGTTGACCGAGGAAGAGTACACCGCCCGTTACTTCGGCATGCGGTGCGACGAGTTTCTCTCTGCCTGCGGCATCGGCGACCCCGTCCGGCGCGAGCAGTTGCGGTTGCGCAAAATCGAGCTCTACCCCTCTTTTTTCGATTCCGTCAGGCTCAACCGGCCCTTGTGGGAGTTCTGCCGGCAGTTCCGCCGCCAGGGCGGCAGGGTGTGGATCGTCTCCACCGGCAGCCGCGCCAACATCGACAACGTCATGCGCCACCTCGGCATCGGCGGGCCCGATTCCCCCGAGGAGTCCTGCCCCGAGGGCAGGGTCGACGGCATCCTCGCCGGCCCCGACATCGCCCGCAGCAAGCCCGCGCCCGATTGTTTCCTCGAAGCCATGCGGCGCGAGGGGGTCTCGCCGCGCCAGACCGTCATCTTCGAGGATTCCGACATCGGCCTCCAAGCCGCTCGCCTCTCCGGCGCCGCCTACTTCAGGGTTTCATTGTAATCCCCTCCCCTCCCGAACTTATCTTCTCCACCGTCATTCTGAGCGAATCGACGAACGAAGCGAGTGCAGAGACTGCTTGCAGTCTCTGCCGAGCAAGGAGGAAAACGACAAGCGTAGCGCAGTCAAGAATCTGTTTTTGCCGTTATATAGATTCTTTGTCACCTTGTTCCGTGGAATGACAGAGTGAATTTCGTTGCCCGGCTGGGGGTGGTCGCGCAAAGCGCGAGCCGGGCAACGAAAGAATCATTATTGTCATTCTGAGCGTAGCGAAGAATCTCTAACTCCCACGTCTCCGCCATGCAGACCACGGGTTGCAGGCCGCAAAATAAATAAAACCCCGTTCTTAACGGGGCGTCATTGCGAGGGCCGCAGGCCCGTGGCAATCTGAATAATTGTTGTAACGTAGCATTATCAGCTCCCGCCTTTCAGGCGGGCGAGCCGAAGCCCCGCCCTGCGGAGGCTCGCAGAATTTACAAAACCCCGTTCTTAACGGGGCTCGCCTCCGCTGGCTTCGGCCCGAATTCCCGATACCCCTCATCGCGAGCAACTCCCGCCCACCCCGTCATTCTGAGGAGCGCAGCGACGAAGAATCTGTTTTCCATTCCTCCATCCTGTGGAGTTTCCTATCCCTCCCCTCGGGCCCCTGCTCTTCTCTCTTTTACCTGCCCCACCGCATTCGCCCTTTCTTGTTGCCCGGCTGGAGGCGGTCGCGCGAAGCGCGAGCCGGGCAACGAAGAATCGGTTCGTCATTCTGAACGGATATTTGCCGCTTTTTGCCGAAACAAAAAGCGGCCAACAACTCTCAAAAGAAAAATCTGTCCGAAAAGGACCTGCTACCGTTTGCAGATTCTGTTGAAATCGCAATACTCGCAGGTTTTGGCGTCCTCGCACTGGCGGAAAGGCGTTGCGGCGTCATAGAGTTCGGCCAGCGTGCGGCGGAGCAGCTGTTCGAACGCCTCCGCATAGGCCGAATAGGGCACGCCCCGCCGACCCAGCTGTTTGTCTTCGAGTTCCGGCGAGTAGTCTTCGCGGTGCATGTTGCGCACATAGTAGAGCGTCGGGAGCGCGTCGCAGCCCCGCGTGCGGCAGAGCATCATCGAGTAGAGCAGCGTCTGTATCACGTTGGAAAGCCGGTCCTTGCCTTCGCCGCAGAAGAGCGGTTCCACGCCCGCGAAATCGAGATGAGGCAGCCCGGTCTTGTAGTCGACCACGCGCAGCGACCCGTCGTCCAGGCGGTCGATGCGGTCGGCGATGCCAGCAAATTTGAGGTGCAGGGTCCGCCCGCCCGCTTCGAACGGAAAAGCATAGGCTACTTCTTCTTCCAGCCCCAGGGTCGTGAATGCGTCGTGGGCGGAGTCGTGGCGCATGACGCCGTCACGCAGGTAGCGCGTCACGATGTCCTTGACCAGCAGCAGGTTGCCCGTGTAGTCGTCCGGGGTGGCGTCGGCGTCGTGCAGGTAGTGTTCGTTGATGGAGCCGGTCACCGCTTTCGTCACTTCGTCGCTCCGGCGCAGGGCCTGCAGGGTCTGCCCCGGGTGCGCTTCGCCGACAATGCGGCCGTAGAGCGTCTGGGCCGCAGCATGCAGAATGGTGCCGAACATCGGAGCGTCGATTTCTTCGCTCACTTCGTCGTCCGTCGTCAGCCGGGCCACCGAGTGGAAATAGAACCGCAGCGGGCAGGCGATGTAGCGGAACAGGGCCGTCGGCGAGAGGGTCGCCGGGTGTTCCGGGTCGACGAAGCGTTCGAGCCGGGCCATGATGCGGTCGTCCTTGGCCACCTCGACGGGCTGTGTCCGCACCAGGTTGACGTCGACGCCCACCTCGACCCGCCGCACCGGGATGCCGCTTTCGTAGTCGAGCTGGTAGATGTAGCGGCTCGGTTCGCCGGTCGACTTCTCGTCGGCATGCGAGCAGTAGAGCATGTGCACGCGCCGGGCCCGCTGAATCAGCCGGTAGAAATAGTAGGCGTAGACTCCCTCGTGGTGCTCGGGCGTGGGCAGCGCGAAGGCCGCACGCAGGTTGTAGGGCACGAACGACGCCTGAGCCATGCGGTTGCCGGGGAAGTTGTCGTCGTTCATCGAGAGGATGACGACGTTTTCGAAGTCGAGGTTGCGGGTCTCCAGGATACCCATCACCTGCAGACCCTCCAGGGGTTCGCCCTCGAACGGGATGCGGATGGTCTGGAGATGGCGGCGCAGCAGCGAGGCGTAGACCTCCGTTTCGATGGATATGTCGCACGCGTCGAGCGAGTTGCGCAGTTTGACGATTTCGTCGGAGAGCACCGACAGAAATTCGGTGCGCTGGGCCGAGTCGTCGCCGGCATAGGGTTGCCGGGCCACTGCATCGACCGCCGAAAGCAGCCAGTCCGAAAGCTGTCGCCAGTCGGTCGCCGCCGTGAAGATGCTGGAAAGCAGCGCATTGCGTTGCAGCCACGATGCCTCGACCGAGATGCGGCGTTCGCGCACGATGGTTTCGGCCAGCTCGCGGGTCAGCCCGGCATCGCACTCCGAGACATAGGGATGGTGCAGCAGTCCCGAGACGTCGGCATGATAGAACGTATGTCTGTCGGCGCCTTTCGTCCGGCACCGGGCCTGCAGGGCCAGCAGGCGTTCCACGAAAGTGTAGGCCAGGGTCTGCCGAAGCGGGTAGCCCATCGTCACGTTCACCTTGCCCACCTCCCCGGGCAGGGCGTAGAGCAGCGGCAGAAGCAGGTTCTCGTCGGTCAGCACCACGGCCGTGCGCTTGTCGAGAGGCCCGCTGCGGGCATATTCGCGCAGAATCTCCGCCGCATACTTGCACTGCACGGCGTTCGAGATGGTCGAAACGACGGTCAGTTCCTTGTCGCGGGTCATGTTGTCGTGCGAGAGCCGGGTGCGCGGCGGGAAAAGCTCCGTATTCTCGCGCACGAACATGCCGGCCTCCTGTTCGGGGTTGTCCTTGTAATAGATGTCGTAGTCCCAGTAGAAGTCGGTCTGCGCATGGGTCGCAAGGAAGCGGAAGAGGATTTTCTCGCACTCCGAGAGCGCGTTGAAGCCTGCGACCACATAGCGTCGCGGCTCCGGAAAGGCATATTCGCCGGCCAGGATGCGGTCGGCGGCGGCCCGCTGGACCATGCCGCCGTAGGCGATGCCCAGTGCGGCAAGCCGCTCGCGGTAGCATTCGTAGACGGGGCCCAGCGTCTTCCAGATGGCCAGGAAACGGCGTTTCTCCTCCGAAAGGTCGGCTTCGGACCCCAGCGACGACCAAAAGGCGAGGATGCGTAGCTGGGCAGGCGTCAGGTAGGAGATGTCGGTCTCCATCTCCTTGATTTCCGACAGGTTGCGGAAGAGCTGCGAGGCGTCGATGCGGTATTTGTCGATGGTGTCGAAATCCGTCAGCAGCATCTCGCCCCAGAAGTAGAACTTGTCGAACGATTCGGTGTGGAACTGCGAATAGACCTTGTAGAGCTCGGTTATCAGGCGCAGGCGGTCGCCCGTTTTCAGTCCGGAAATCTCGCTCGTCAGCTCGTCGATGGTGCACCATGCGGGCTGCCACATGGGCCGCTCGGCAATCCGGCTCAGCGCATCGGTGAAAAAGAGCCGGGCACGGCGCGAGGCGAAGAGCACGGACCTCTCCGAGAGCTCCTCGCCGTAGCGTGCGTAGAGGTCGCGCGCCACCTCTTCCAGAAATCCCGTCATCGCCATGCCCGCGCGGTTATTCGATGCGGCCGATGGTACCCGCCAGCAGACTCTGCGACGTGCGCAGCAGGGAGGGCGTCCGTTTGTAGAGAATCGAAGCGTCGGTGGCCGAGCGGGCTTCGAGGCGGTCGGTGGCGTCGAGCGTGACCTGCGCCTTGTTCTTGGCCGTGACGATGACCGAAACGCAGGTCATGTCGAGGGCCTCCACGCGGCCCGTCGAGACGTCGAGCGTGAAGTAGCGCACCGCTCCCGTGAGCCGGGCGCGGCTGTCGCCCGAAAGCTCCATCATCAGGTCCTGGATGTCGGCATGGAGGTCGACCTCCGAGCGGGCGCCCACCGTCAGGTCGAACATGGGCGCCGTGAGCGTATTGGCGAACGACACCCGGGCGTCGGTCACCGTCAGCGACCGCAGCGTGTTGTAGCAGACGGTCACCTGCGTGCGGTCGGTGCGGTGCGAATCGGCCCGTTCGCGGATGCGCAGCACGCCGTTGCGCACCTCGGCGCGGAACTTGGTGTTGTCGTCGCCCTTCGTATCGTAGACGATGCGGGGCGCCTCGGTGGCCGGCACTTCCGCAAAGCGGATGTCCACCGTAGCGTCGACCTCCACCGCGTCGAACGGCGCGAGCCACTGGCTGCGTGCGGAGGGAGAGCCGGCTGCCAGGACGGCATCGGCAGGGGTATCGGACGGGGCGGCTGCGGAGGCCGCGGTGCCGCTCTGTGTCGGCGAGGTCACCGAAATCTGCGTCCCGAATCCCGACTGCGCCCGGACGGTCAGCACGGCAAGAAGCGCCGCGGCGCTCAAAATCGTTTTCCTCATAGGATGTTCGTTTACGGGTTGCTAATTTACGAAAATTTATCGGGAATACCTTGCCGGGCGCGCTTTTCTTCCGCGACGGGATTTGCTGCGTCGGGCTGCGGAGGGGCGTTTCCCGGCCGCCGGGGGCCGGAATGCGATTTCGGCGGCGAATTCTTTCGCGTTTCCGATTTGTTTCGTACTTTTACGTTTCGGGAACAACACACATTCGATGCGGGCCAAGATACTCAACGCGAGCGCCGGGTCGGGCAAGACCTACCAACTCGCCTACAAATATGTGCATGACGTGGTGCAGCAACCCACGCTCTACCGGCATATCCTTGCGGTGACCTTCACCAACAAGGCCACCGAAGAGATGAAGTCGCGCATTCTGAAAGAGATACACCTGCTTGCCTCGGGCGGCCGGAGCGCCTATCTCGACGACCTGTGCCGCGAACTGAAGCTGGACGCCGACACCGTGCGCCGCCGTGCGGCCGAAGCCCGGGCCCGCATCCTGCACGACTACTCGCGCTTCACGGTGCTGACGATCGACACCTTTTTCCAACGCATCCTGCGCGCGTTCATCAAGGAACTGGGCATCGACCTCGACTACAACATCGAAATAGAGACCGCCTCGGTGCTGGCCAAGAGCGCCGACACGCTGGTGGAAGCCATCGCCACCGACCGCGACCTGCTGCGCTGGATGACCGGATTCGTCGAAGAACGCATTGCCGAAGGGCGCAAGTGGGACGTGCGGGAAGGCATTCTGTCGCTGGGCGGCGAACTGTTCAAGGAGAAGAACCGCGAGACGCTCTCCTCGCCCTGCTCGAAGGAACAGCTGCGGCGAATCGTTCAGGAAGCGACGGCCCACGCCGAAGCGACCAGACAACAGATGTCCGAAGCCGCGGCGCAAGCTGTGGAAATCATCTCCGGGGCGGGACTCTCGGCCCTGGATTTCGCGGGCAAGAGCCGCAGTTTCGCCCACTATTTCTATGCTGTGGCTGCCGGCGAGACGAAAGCGCCCACGGCCTCGGTACTGAAAATGGCGGCCACCGACGAAGGCTGGTGCCCCAAGGGCTCGCCGGCCGAAGCGCTCGTACCCCGGCTGCAGCCCCTGCTGCGGACGATGTGCGACCTCTACGAACGCAACGTCCGGTCGTGGAACACCTGCGACCTGCTGCGCGAGAACTACCGCAGCTTCGCCCTGCTGTCGGACCTCTATGCGAAGGTGCGGCAACTCTGCGACGAGCAAAACATGATGTTGCTGTCGGAGACCAAATACCTGCTGGCCGAATTCATCGGCCGCAACGATGCGCCATTCATCTACGAAAAGGTGGGCAACCGCTTCGAACGCTTCATGATAGACGAATTCCAGGACACCTCGGTGCGCGAATGGGAAAACTTCCTGCCGCTGCTGCAAAACGCCATGGCGCAGTGCGAGGAGACCTCGGTGCTGATCGTGGGCGACATCAAGCAATCGATCTACCGCTGGCGCGGCGGCGACTGGCGCATCCTGCACGAAGGAGCCCGCCGGGCCCTGGGGCCGGAGAACACGGAGGTGAAGAACCTGGAAGAGAACTGGCGCAGTCTGCCGGTCATCGTAGACTTCAACAACCGCATCATCGAACGGGTGACGGCCGCCGACAACGAAGCGCTCGACACCCGGCTCGACGAAGCCGCCGCGCGCGGGGAGATAACGGCGGCCGCGGCGGCGCAGCTGCGCGGCACGCTTGGCGACGCCTACCGCGGACATGCCCAACGCCCCCGCCGCCGGGCCGCCGAAGCGGGCTATGTGAGTGTGGAGACCTTCGACGAACGGCCCCCGGTCGTGGAACGCATCTGCCGCCTGCTCGACCGCGGATTCCGCCCCTCCGACATACTGATTCTGGTGCGCGGAGCCGCCGACGGCGCGAAGATAGCGGCCGAACTGCTCGACTTCAAGGCCCGCAACGACGACCCCCGCTACCGGTTCGACGTGATGACCCAGGAAGCGCTGGTCGTCGGCAACGCTCCGGTGAGCACGTTCGTGGCGGCGGCGCTGCGGCTGGCGCTCGACAGCGACGATTCGCTGAGCCGAGCCGTCTACAACCGCTATCTGGGGCATCCGTTCGACCGCCGTTTCACCGACGGCGAACGGGCCTTCTTCCGGTCGATACGCCTCTTCTCGCCCGAAGAAGCCTTCGAACGGATCGTGATGGAATACGACCTCCGGCGAGACCGCCTGCAGACAGCCTATCTCCAAGCCATACACGAACAAATCATAGCCTTCTGCGCCGCCCGGGTGGCCGACATATCGCTCTTTCTTGCCTGGTGGGACGAACAAGGCTCCGCGCGGTCGCTCTCCGTCGAACGGAACGAACAAGCCGTCGAGATACTTACCATTCACAAGGCCAAGGGACTGGAGAACCGGGCCGTGCTGATTCCCTACTGCTCGTGGCAGCTGGAACCCAAGTCGAGCGGGGCGCAGAGCAACAACATCGTATGGGCCGAGGCGCAAGGTGCCGCGGCCGCAGCGGGGCGCTTTCCGGTGCGGTTCAAGAAGAACATGGCCGAATCGGAATTCTCGGAAGAATTCCACCGCGAAACGGTCTACTCCCATGTGGACAACATCAATCTGCTGTATGTGGCGCTGACCCGAGCCGCCGAGTCGCTGCACGTATTCGTACCCCAGCGCGGCAGCGGCCATGTGGGCGCGCTGCTGCTCCGGCATCTGGCGGCGGACGGCGACCGTGCGGTGCTGGGCGACCTTGTGGGGCGCCATACGCGGACGGAAAACGGCGAACGCTTCGAATTCGGCGAATTTGCGGGTCCGGCCGGCACGCGCGGAGAGAGCGAAGTGCGCCATGTGGTGCTGGAGACCTATTCGACCTCCCGGGCCGACCTGCGGCTGCGGCTGCCGTCGCAACGCTACTTCGGAGATGCGGCCGAGGCGGGCGGACTCTCGCCCCGCGACCTGGGCATTCTGATGCACCGGGCGTTCGAGAATGCCGACACCGAAGCGGAGATAGGCGAAGCCGTGGAACGGATGGAGGCGGACGGAACGCTTTCGCCGGACGATGCTGCGGAACTGCGGCGGCTGATTGCCGAAGCGCTGGCCGACCCGGCGGTGGGCGAATGGTTCGGCGGCCGCTGGCAACGCGTGCGCAACGAACAGGAAATAGTGATACCCGGGACGGCGTCGGGACGGCGACCGGACCGGGTGATGACGGACGGCGACCGGGCTGTGGTGGTGGACTACAAGTTCGGCGAACACGATGCGGCGCGCTACCGCCGGCAGATAGCCGACTACTGCGCACTGCTCCGGCAGATGGGATATGCCCGGACCGAAGGCTATCTATGGTATGTCCGGCTGGGCAAAATCGAACGGGTGGAATAGCCTTTGCGGCGGAGTTTACACAACGCGGGCGCCTCTTTTTGTCGGAGGCGCCCGTGCTTTATCGGGTTTGCATACGGACATGCCGCATCTCCTGCGTCGCCATTGTTCGGCGCAGGAGATGCGGTGTGAAGCTGGACTGTTCGTCCGGAATGTCATCCGGGGATTGTCCGTCCGAAGTTTCGAAGTCCGAACTTTCTTAAGGTTCGGCGACATCCGAGA
>JAIDUZ010000047.1:17245-29705 GCA_029059935.1 Alistipes sp. | reverse complement strand
ACGCCACGCTCGTCGTTTCGTTCCTGGGCTATGAAACGGTCTCCGTTCCCGTAGCAGGTAAGACCAACGTCGACATCATGCTCAAGGAAGACACCCACTCCATCGACGATGTGATCATCGTGGCCTACGGTACGGCAAAAAAAGAGGCATTCACCGGTTCTGCTTCGGTCATCAAGACCGAAGAGATCGCCAAGCGCCAGGTTTCCAATGTCACCAACGCCTTGTCGGGTGTGACGTCTGGCGTACAGGTGACAAGCACCAACGGACAGCCTGGCACGGAGGCCACGATCCGCATTCGCGGTATCGGTTCGCTCTCTGCCAGCAACAAACCGCTCTATGTGGTCGACGGCGTACCCTATGACGGTCAGATTTCCTCAATCAACACCAACGACATCGAGTCGTTAACCGTGTTGAAAGATGCTGCGGCTTCGGCCATCTATGGCGCTCGCGGTGCCAACGGTGTCGTCCTGATCACCACCAAAAAAGGCAAGAGCAATGAAGCCGTCGTCACCGTCGATGCCAAGTGGGGTTCCAACTCGCGCGCCGTGCCTCAGTACGACGTCATCACCAGCCCTGGCCAATACATGGAGCTCGTGGGGCAGTCCATGAGCACCTACGCCCGACTTACCAACAATCTCACGCCCGAGCAGGCCGCTCAGTATATTGAGAAAAACATCCATACCAACAGCGCCGGCGGCGTGGGCTATCGCGTTTTCGACTATCCTGAGGGCGAAACCCTGATCGGCGCCGACGGCAAGCTCAATCCCAACGCTACTCTGGGTTACGTCAACGGCGATTATCTCTTCCTGCCCGACAACTGGTATGACGAACTTTTCGACAAGGGCAACCTGCGTCAGGAGTACAATGTCTCGATTTCGGGCAACTCCGACAAGATCAACTACTACGCATCGCTCGGTTACCTCGACGATTCGGGCATCATGTCCAATTCGGGATTCAGTCGTTATTCGACCCGTCTGAAAGCCGACTACCAGGCCAAGAAATGGTTGAAATTCGGCGCCAACATGTCCTATGCGAATGTCGTAAACAACAACCCTGTCAATCAGACTTCGAGCGGTTCGTCGGCCAATCTCTTCTATCTGACCGGTATGATCGCTCCGATTTATCCGCTCTACATCCGCAACGCCGAGGGTGCCATTGCCAAAGACAATCATGGTTACACCATGTACGACTTCGGCGACACCTCGACGGGAATGCCCTACAAGCGTACGTTCATGTCGGGTTCCAACCCTGCTTCGATGTGGGAGCTCGACAAGGCAACCTATACGTACGATGATTTCTCGTCGCGCTATTATGCTACGATCGACATCTACAAAGGTCTGAAATTCACCTACAACTTAGGTGTCGATCTCTCGACCTACCGTTACCAGCGTCTCTACAATCCCTACTACGGACAGTATTCCAAGGTCGGCGGTGTCATCTATGTGGCCAACAAGCGCGAGTTGGCGCTCAACCAACAACAGCTGCTCAACTACACGGCAACTTTCGCTGACAAACACAACATCGACATCCTCGCAGGTCACGAAAGCTACAAATGGAAGTATTCTTTCTTGCAAGGAGGTCGCGAAAAGCTCTTTAATCCCGATGTCATAGAGCTCAACAACGCCATCAGCCAACAGTCGAACGACTCCTATACGAACAACTATTCGACCGAAGGTTACTTCGCTCAGGTCAACTATGACTACGACGGCAAGTATTTCGTTTCCGGTTCGTATCGTCGCGATGCTTCGTCGCGCTTCCACAAGGATCATCGCTGGGGCAACTTCGGCTCGGTAGGTGCCAGCTGGATTCTCTCCAAGGAGGACTTCCTGTCCGGCACCGAATGGATCGATCTGTTGAAAATCAAGGCCTCGTACGGTGTGCAGGGCAACGACAACCTGCTCTATCAGACCGGGTACGTAAACTACTATCCCTATGCCGACCAGTACACGTTGACCGAGCTTGACGGCAGTTTTGCCACGGCACTCTCCTACAAAGGCAATAAGGACATTACCTGGGAGACCAGTCATTCGTTCAACGCCGGTATCGAATTCAGCTTTTGGAAAGGCCGCTTGGGCGGAAGCATCGAGTATTTCAACCGCAAGACTACGGACATGCTCTACTACATGCCTGCGCCCAACTCGATCGGTTATGCTTACTATCCGACCAATGTGGGTTCGGTAAGCAATTCCGGTATCGAAATCGACCTTAACAGCACGGTTTTCCGGACCAATAACGTAACGTGGACGCTCAATGCCAACCTGACGTACTTGAAAAACAAGATTGTCGAACTCGACAAGTCGCTCGGCGGCGAGTGGATCGACGGTTCGAGGATCTACCGCGAGGGCGAGTCGATGTATCAGCTCTACCTGCGCAAATACGCCGGCGTCAACGAGAACGGTCAATCGACCTGGTATTTGGCCGACGGTACGACGACAACGGAATATGCCAAGGCCGATCGTTTCGTCACAGGCGATATTCTGCCCAAGGTCTATGGCGGTTTCGGCACGACGTTGGAGTTCTTCGGCGTAGATTTCTCGATCGCTTTCGCTTACCAGCTGGGCGGCAAGGTCTATGATAACACCTATGCTTCGCTCATGCATGCCGGCACCGCATCTTCGGCCGGCAGCAACTGGCACAAGGACATACTTCGGGCATGGAAGATAGGCGACGAGGCCGGATCGACCGATGTTCCCCGCCTCAACACGGCCGACAACTACACCAGCAGCATGTCGGATCGGTTCCTCATCAGCTCGAACTATCTCGACATCACCAACATTACGGTAGGCTATACGTTACCCTCCAAATGGACGAAAAAAATCCATATCTCCAAACTGCGTTTCTACGCAGCTGCCGACAACGTAGCGCTCTTTACCAAGCGTAAGGGTCTCGACCCGCGTCAGTCCTACACCGCAGCGGGCAGCTATCGTTATGCTCCGATTCGCACGATTTCGGGCGGTGTCAACCTTACGTTCTAATTGTTAAAACAAGATTCTGTCTATGAAAACAATCAATAAGTTTATAGCGGTTGTGCTCGGTCTGTTGGCGATTGCCTCTTGCAGCGACGATCTCAACACCGTTCCCGAGGGCGATACGTTGACGGAAGAGCAGAAGAAAGAGATTTACAGCCAGACCCCTCAAAAACTGGAAGCTGACGTTTTGGCGCTCTACTCCTCGATGATCGAACTCGAAGCCATCTATGACTGGTATGGAGGTGCAGCCCATTTCGACTTCGGCTATGCGGCCATCATGATGATCATGGATTCGTGGGGACAGGATATGCCCTCTGAGAATAGTGGTTACAACTGGTTCAACAATGCTCAGAAGATGACCGACCGTACGCAGACCTCGACATTCGGCTACTTCATCTGGAACAATCTCTACAAACAGATGGGACTGGCCAATCAGGTCATTGCCACCGTTCCGGTCGACAGCGAAGATGCCACGCTGCTCAACTTCCGCGGCCAGGCGCTCGCCATCCGTGCTTTCGACTACCTGAACCTTGTACAACTCTACCAATACACCTATGCAGGTCATGAGGAGGCACTCGCTGTTCCTATCATTTTGGAAACAACTACCGGCGACGAGGCTACGCACAACCCCCGCGCTACGGTTTCCGAGGTTTATGAGTTGATTCTCTCCGACCTCAAAGAAGCCATCGCAATTCTGCCCGAAACAGGCATCTCAGGCCAGATAAACCGCAAAGTGGCCTACGGTCTTCGCGCCCGGGCCAATCTGTTGATGCAAAACTACGATGACGCTTATGACGATGCCGTCGCAGCGGCTCAGGGCTATACTCCCTATTCGATCGCCGAAGTTTCCAAGCCGTCGTTCAATACGTTCAACCATGCGTGGTTGTGGGGCAACATCATCAGCGAGGCCAACGACGTCGTTAAGTCGGGCATTGTCAACTTCCCTTCGCACATGTGTTCGTTCACCGGCAACGGTTACGCACCCGGTTATGCAGGCCGCTATATCAACAGCACACTCTACGATGAGATTTCCGACACCGACGTCCGCAAGGGTTGGTGGGTTACGCTCGATGATAATGGCGAATGGGTGGCTCCCTATGTCGACTGGAATTGGGTTTACAACTACAATGGCAACGAATACAACATCGCCGAATGGCTTGGATGGCAAGCTTCCTATCTCAACGTGAAGTTCGGAGCCTACAACAACATCTACAACAATTCCACCAACGCCTGCGACATTCCGTTGATGCGCGTCGAGGAGATGCTGCTCATCCAAGCCGAAGCCAAGGGTCTGAGCCAGAACGGTTCAGTCGCCGAAGGCAAGGCCTTGTTGGAGAGTTTCGTTCAGACTTACCGCGATCCCTCCTATACTTGCACTGCTTCGTCGAAAGAAGAATTCATCGACGCCATTTGGTTCCAGCGCCGCGTCGAACTTTGGGGAGAGGGTCAGTCGTGGTTCGACATCATGCGCCTGAAAAAGCCGGTACACCGCCTGGGCACCAACTTCGAAGAGGCTGTCTCCTGGAACCTGCCCGCCGAAGCCCCTATTTTCCTGGCAATCATACCGGAGGATGAAACCAATGTCAATCCCGCCTGCGTCAACAACCCCATCGCTTCGACGCCTCAAGCCGGTCTGACTTATTAAGAAAATTCATTCCGGAGCCAAAGTTCCGGAATGAACCTTACCTACGAGAGAGTTTCCCTTCTGAGGGAGACTCTCTTTTTCATTCCGGCACGAAACCTGCGAACTCCGAATATTTTTTGTAACTTCGTGCGCACAAACACACCGCAACAGCAAAAACAGCATACCGTCATGAACATCACGGAAATTCGGCCCGGCATCCGCTACGTGGGAGTCAACGACCGCACCACCACGCGCTTCGAAGCCCTGTGGCCGCTGCCGGCCGGCGTTTCGTACAACGCCTACCTGGTCGTGGGCGAGAAAACCGCACTCATCGACACCGTCGAATCGCACTTCGGCAGCCAACTCTTCGAAAACATCCGCCGCGAAATCGGCAACCGCCCCGTCGACTACCTGGTCATCAACCACATGGAGCCCGACCACTCCTCGTCCATCGAGGCCCTGCGCCTGCGCTACCCCGCCATCCGCATCGTCAGCAACGCCAAGGCGCTGCAGATGGTCGAAGGGTTCTACGGCGTCCATGCCGACACCGTCGAAGTCAAGGAGGGCGACACGCTCGACCTGGGCGGGCTGACCCTCTCGTTCCACATGGCGCCCATGGTCCACTGGCCCGAAACGATGGTGACGTGGTGCCCCGAGCGGCAGACGCTCTTCTCGGGCGACGCGTTCGGCACGTTCGGCGCCCTCGACGGCGGCATCGCCGACACGCAGCTCGACCCCGGCCGCTATTGGGACGAGATGCGCCGCTACTACGCCTCGATCGTAGGCAAATACGGCTCCCCGGTGCAGAAAGCCCTGCAAAAAGTGCGCGGCCTGAACCCTGCCGTGATCTGTTCGACCCACGGTCCTGTGTGGCAGGAGCGCACCGCCGAAGTCCTCGACCTCTACGACCGTCTGAGCCGCTACGAAGGCGAACCGGGCACCGTCATCGCCTACGGCTCCATGTACGGCAACACCGAGCGCATGGCCGAGCGGATCGCCCGCCACCTGGCCGAAGCCGGCGAACGCACCATCGTGGTGCACAACCTCACCTACACCGACCCGTCGTTCGTGCTGCGCGACATCTTCCGCTACGACACGCTCGTCGTGGGCGGTCCGACCTACAACGGCGCCCTCTTCCCGCCCGTTGCCCACCTGCTGGAGATGCTTGCCGCGCGCTGCATCCCCCGGCGCCGCTTCGCCGGCTTCGGCTCGTTCTGCTGGGCCGGATGCGCCGTCCGCGACATCGAGGAGTTCGCCGAACGCATGAAATGGCCGCTCCTCGGCACCTCCGCCGAGATGAAACAAGGATTCTCCGACTCCGCCGACGAAGCCTGCCGCGCGCTGGCCGCCGCCGTCGCCGAACGCTAAACACCGCAATCACAACTACCCCGAACCTATGAAAATCGCAATCGTCGGAACCGGCTACGTGGGGCTCGTCTCGGGCGCCTGCTTCGCTGAAATGGGACTCGACATCACCTGCGTCGACACCGACCGCAAGAAGATCGAGAGCTTGCAGCAGGGTATCATACCTATCTACGAACCGGGCCTCGCCGAACTGGTCCGCAACAACGTCGACGCCGGGCGTCTGCACTTCACCACCGACCTCACGGAGTGTCTCGACCGGGTGGAGGTGGTCTTCTCGGCCGTGGGTACGCCGCCCGACGAGGACGGCTCGGCCGACCTGCGCTACGTGCTCGACGTGGCCCGCACGTTCGGCCGCCACATCAACAGATACACGCTGCTGGTGACCAAGAGCACCGTGCCCGTAGGCACGGCACGGAAGGTGCGCGCCGCCATCGAGGAAGAACTCGCCAAACGCGGCGCCGACATTCCGTTCGATGTGGCCTCCAACCCCGAATTCCTGAAGGAAGGCGCCGCCATCAAGGACTTCATGTCGCCCGACCGCGTGGTGGTGGGCGTAGACAGCGAGCAAGCCAAAGAACTGATGACGCGCCTCTACCGCCCGCTGATGATCAACAACTTCCGGGTGCTCTTCATGGACATCGCCTCGGCCGAAATGACCAAATATGCCGCCAACGCCATGCTGGCCACGCGCATCTCGTTCATGAACGACGTGGCCAACCTCTGCGACCTGGTGGGGGCCAACGTAGAGATGGTGCGCAAGGGCATCGGCGCCGACGTGCGCATCGGCAGCAAGTTCCTCTACCCGGGCTGCGGCTACGGCGGCTCGTGCTTCCCCAAGGATGTCAAGGCACTGGCCCATACGGCCCACGAATACGGCTACACGATGGAAGTCATCGAAGCCGTCGAGCGGGTCAACGAACGACAGAAATCGCTGGTATTCGAGAAGATGCGCAACATGCTGGGCGACCTGCGCGGCAAACGCATCGCGCTTTGGGGCCTGGCCTTCAAACCCGAGACCGACGACATGCGCGAAGCGACGGCCATCACCGTCATCGAACGCCTGCTCGACGCCGGAGCCGAGGTGTGCGCCTTCGACCCTGTGGCCATGACCGAGTGCCGGCGCCGCTTCGGCGACCGCATCGCCTACGCGAACAACATGTACGAGGCCGCCGAAGGTGCCGACGCCGTGGCGCTGCTCACCGAATGGAAGGTTTTCCGCATGCCCGACTGGAGCAGGCTCCGGGCAAGCATGCGCGACAACGTTCTCGTCGACGGCCGCAACATCTACGACAAGGAGGAGGTGCTGAAAGCCGGGTTCCGCTACTCGGGCATCGGCAAATAAACCTCGGCGCATCCGCCCGGCCCTGCGGCCGATCGGCCCTCCGAACCCGAGACCCTGAGCCGGGCCGAAAACAGAAAACCCCGAAACCAGGCCGAAAACAGAAAACCCCGGAACCCAAAGGTTCCGGGGTTTTGCGTAGCTGTCGGAGTGCTTATCGGCGCACCTTGACGATGGCCTTGCGGACCTTGCCCTCGCCTACCATGGGCGCATGGCCGTCCTCGGGGAAGAAGACCGAGAACTGACCCGGACGCATGGTATAGTAGGTCTGCGGCTCGTCGTCGAAGAACTGGATGTCCTTCTCCGCATTGAACGCATCGCGCGGCTGCGCGAGGTCCTTGCGCTCGCTCCAGCCGAAGCTCTCGCAGGAACCGGACAGCAGCAGCTGGATGTCGATGTAGTCGTTGTGCACCTCCAGCTTGGCGTCCTCCTTCTTCTTGAGGTCGCGCTCCATGAGGTTGACATAGATGTCGCGGCCCTCCAACTCGTGGATGCCGGGCTCCAGGCTGTTCCAGTCGGTCGCGGTCAGCAATTCGAATGCGCGCTTCATGCGCGGATGCACGTTCTCATAGAGCGCGCTGTTCTTCAAGGAATCGAGAATCATGATTGTTTATTTATTGGGTTGTTCATGCAAGTTTTTTCCGCCTTGGCCACCCCGCCCCTCTCGGCGAATCCGCCGGCAGACCGGGGAGCAAAGCAATCGGGACCATATGCTTTCGAGTGACGGGACCGGCCATCCTCAGTCGACGCCGGCCAGGGGTTTCAGCCGCACCACCACCGGATAATGGTCGGAGCAGTCGGCCTCCGGCACTTCGTAGGAGAGCACCCCGTAATGGGGCGTCGCAAGCACATAATCGATGCGCAGCATGTCGAAGAAGCCGCGGTAGGTGTAGGAATAGCCCTCGCCGCACTCGGCGAACGCATCGCGCAAGCCGCGCGACATCGACCGGTAGGCATACGACATGGGCGTGTCGTTGAAGTCGCCGCAGACGATGCGGCGGGCCCGGGCTTCGCGCATCGCCCCCACAATCGAGTCCACCTGCACGGCCCGCAGGGCCGCCGTATGGCGCAGGCGCCCGGCGATGCTGCGGAACTTGGTTTCGCGGGCCGTGTCGCCGATGAATCCGTGGCCCGTGATATAGTCGTTGTCGGCCGCCTTGATGGCCGTGGAGTGCAGGTGGCTGTTGAACACGCGCACCGTGTCGTCGCCCACCTTCACGTCGGCCCACACCGACGCGCCCGACGCCAGCACCAGTCCCGAGCGCAGCATGCGGCTGCGGCTCAGAATCATCTGGCGCACCTCCGCCTCCTCACCCAGTCCGAAATGGGCGACCTCGTATTTGTCGGTCAGCGCGGCGAAACGCTCGCTCCGGCCGGCCAGCCGACGGTTGAACTCCTGCAGACAGACGATGTCGGGACGCAGGCTGTCGATGAGCGCCACCACCCGGTCGACGCTGCTGCCGCCCTCCATGTCGTAGAAATTGCGGACGTTGAACGTCATCACCTTGAAGGTGGTGCGGTCGTAGCGCTTCTCCTCGTATTCGCGGCCGAGCTGCGGCTTCCAGAAGAGCGGCATGCGGAACAACCCCGCCACGACCAACACGAGCATCCACCCCGCGCGGCCCAACCGCCACCGGATGATCCAATAGAGCGCCAGCAGCACCGTCACGACGTAGAACGCCGGAGCCGCCAGAGCCAGGACCGCGAAAATCCCCATCTTCGCCGGTGCGACATAGGGCACCACGAAGATGATCGGCACCACGATGCCCACGCCCAACGTAGCGAGCGTCAGCAACATGTCGACGCACCACATCAGCGGTCCGCGCCGTTTGCGCAACGACTCCCCGGCGTACTCGACGTATTTCTCTTCGGCCATTTCAGAAACGAATCACGTTGCGCCACTTCCACCAGTAGAGCAGTCCCAGCCCCCACAGCATGCCGCCCACATGGGCGAAATGGGCGATGTTGCCCACGCCGCGCCAGCCGAGCAGCAGCTCGATGACGCCGTAGATGACGACGAACCACTTGGCTTTCATGGGAATCGGCGGGAAAATCAGCATGATGACCGCATTGGGATGCAGCACGCCGAACGCCAGCAGCAGCCCCATCACGGCGCCCGAAGCACCCACCAACACCAGGGTATCGCCCATGGCCCAGGCGATGGAGGCCTGAATCAGCGCAGCACCGACGCCGCACACCATGTAGTAGATCAGAAAGCGCTTCGAACCCAGTTCGTATTCGAGCGTGCGGCCGAACATCCACAAGGCGAACATGTTGAAGAACAGGTGCTCGAAGTTGGCGTGCAGGAACATGTAGGTCACGAACTGGTAGCTGCGGAAAGGCGGCAGCCCCACCCACAGCGCACCGTAGAGTTCCACCGCCCTGCCCCAGGGCAGCAGCGCCGTAACCAAAAAGGCCAGCACGTTGATGGCAAGCAGGTGCTTGACCACGGGCGGCATATTGAAAAAACGATTCATGACAGTATCGGATTGGTTGGCAAAATTAGCGTTTTCAGAGCGTTCATCCTAATTTGGAGCGTATCTCTTCCGGCAGGATTTCGGCAAATACGGCCTTGCCCGAAGGCGAGTAGACCTGATTGTCCGTCTCGGCCAGCCGTTCGAGCAGTGCGGCGGCCTCCTCGCGCGTCAGGGTGCGCATCGGACCGCGGGCCGCCCCCCGGGCCAGGGCCAGGGCGATTTTCTCGCGGCGCACGTCGCCCAGCGACACCGGCAACGAGAAAGCCTGCAACAACTCGTAGAGCATTTTGTCGATGGCGTCGGCCGGCAGGTCGGCCGGTGCGCCCTTCACCTCGATGACGCCATCGCCCGCATAGTCGATGTCGAATCCCAGGGCCGCCACATCGACGGCGTTCTCTTCCAGCAGGGCGTATTCGTCGCCCGAGAGCTCCAGCCGCTCGGGAAAGAGCAGCTGCTGACTTACGGACGAGCCGTTGGAGAGCATGCGCAGATAGTCTTCGTAGAGGATGCGTTCGCGGGCGCGCCGCACGTCCACCACCGTCAGCCTGCCGCCCCGCAGCGCCGCCACATAGCCGCCCGCCAGGGGCAGCGGATCGGTGAATCCGGGGTCGGCGTCGATTTCCAGCCGCTGCTGTTCGGCATCGGCCGCCGAAGGGATGAACTCCAGCTCGCTGGCTCCGGCATCGGCAGCCGCCTCGCGCACGCCGTCCGAGACGAATTCGTCGAACGTCTCGCCGCCGGCAGGCAACGAAAAGCCGCCGTCGGAGAACCCGCCGCCCGGGTCGCGGAAACCGTCCGGACGGAACGGACGCCCCAACGCAGCGCCGCCGTATCCGGCCGCCGCCGTATCCGACACGGCCGGCGAACGGTCGACGAACGGGACGTCGAAACCCGTGAAGTCGATGTTGGGGTCGGGAGCCGAGGGGTCGATATACTCTTCGTTGAACGGGTTGTAGCTCTCGTCCGACATGGCGCGCGGCTCCGTGTAGACGGCCCCCCGCTCCAGCACCGGAATCTCCACGCCGCCCTCGCGGTCGAAATCCATGGGCGGCACGGCGCCCGTCTTGGCCAGCGTCTCGCGCACGGCGGCATGGATGATCTGCCACACGGCCTCCTCGTCGGCGAACTTCACCTCGGTCTTCTGCGGATGGACGTTGACGTCGATGCGCGACGGCTCGGTCGAGATATAGAGGAAGTAGGAGGGCGTGCAGTTCTCGGGAATCAGCTTCTCGTAGGCCTTCACGATGGCACTCGTGAGGTAGGAGCTCTTGAAAAAACGGCCGTTGGCGAACAGATACTGCTCCGTATTGCGCTTCTTGGCCGCGGCAGGGCGGCCGATGAAGCCCTCCACGCGGGCGATCGAGGTGTCGGCCTCTATCTCCAGCAGATTCTGCTTGATATGGCGTCCCACCACGTCGACGATGCGGCCGGCCAACGACGACGAGGGCAGCATCTGCACGGGCGCGTTGTTGTCGTAGAGCTCGAAAGCCACCTGCGGATTGCAGAGCGCCACCCGCTGGAACTCGGTGCGTATCTGCGACGCCGACGTGGTGCTTTTGTCCAGGAAGCGGCGGCGGGCCGGCACATTGAAGAAGAGGTTGCGCACGAAGAACTGCGACCCCACGGGACACATCACCGGCGTCTGCGAGGCGAACTGCCCGCCGTTGATTTCGGTGCGGGTGCCCACTTCGTCGCCCTCCTGGCGCGTCAGCAACTCGACCTGCGCCACGGCGGCGATCGAAGCGAGGGCCTCGCCGCGGAAACCGAAGGTCGTGAGGGCATAGATGTCGTCGACCGACGAAATCTTGCTCGTGGCATGGCGGTCGAATGCCATGCGCGCATCGATGGGCGACATGCCGCAGCCGTCGTCGACGATTTGGATCAGGTCCTTGCCGCCGTCGCGGAAGTTGACCTGCACGCGCCCGGCACCGGCATCGATGGCGTTCTCCATCATCTCCTTCACCACCGACGCGGGGCGGTTGACCACCTCGCCCGCGGCAATCTGATTGGCGACGACTTCGGGTAAGAGTCTGATACGGTCGGCCATGGGCTATTCGGCGTAATCGTTCGGGACCACAACGATGGGCTGTTCCTGCCACTCCGCGTCACCGATGTGCGACTGGTCGAAACCGTCGCGCGGCTCGGTCCGGAGCGGGGCGGCGGCTTCGGTCTGCGCCGGGGCCGTGCGGGCCCGCAGGAAGAAGCCGGCCAACCGCGGATAGAGCAGGCTGATGAACAGCAGCACCGCCGCAGCCACTGCCAGCAGCTTCCACACGCGCATGCGCCCCGATTCGTCCTCGCGGCTGCGGCGTTCGGCCCGCGCGGCCCGCTGCGTGCGGATATACTGGCCCGGGCGGTACTCGCGTCCGGCGTCCTCGGCCCGTTCGCCGCGCAACTCGGCACGGCGCTCCTCGCGCGCCTCTTTCGCAGGGTCGTAGTAGCGCGGGATATAGTTGAATTTGTTCGCGTGTTTCTTGAAAGGTGTGAAGCCCAGCATGGTCGGTCTGTTTGGGAGTCAAAGATACGAATAAGCGAGGGCAAAAGCAAGTTTGCTTGCATTTTGCCGAGCGGGAGTAGCTTCGGCGAAGCCAATGTACGAATAAGCGAGAGCAAAAGCAAGTTTGCTTGCATTTTGCCGAGCGGGAGTAGCTTCGGCGAAGCCAATGTACGAATAAGCGAGAGCAAA
>JAIDUZ010000047.1:0-17145 GCA_029059935.1 Alistipes sp. | reverse complement strand
AGCAAGTTTGCTTGCATTTTGCCGAGCGGGAGTAGCTTCGGCGAAGCCAATGTACGAAAAGTCGAGCGCAGAAGCAAGCGTTAGCTTGATTATGCCGAGACGAAGTATCTTCGGCGCAAGCCAAAGTACGAAACAAGGTGAAAGGTGAAAGGTGAAAAGTGAAAGGTGGTTTTTCAGTTTTCCATGAAATAAAGACAAAAATACTAACGAACAAGCCTGAGAATTTCAATGTACAATCACTCCGACCATGTCATTGTGCGTACATTTTGTCATTCTGAGCGTAGCGAAGAATCTATATCGCAAATCCCGGCTCTTAGCCGGGCGTCATTGCGAGGAGCGCAACTCCGGCTCGAAAACCCCAACTACGTCATTGCGAGTAACTCCCGCCCTCCCTCCTTTACCGCACCACACTTGTTTTTTCCTCGTTGCCCGGCTCGCGCTTTGCGCGACCGCCCCCAGCCGGGCAACGAAAAATCGTTTCGTCATTTTGAATGGATATTTGCCGCTTTTTGTGCCGGCAAAAAGCGGCGGAAAAACCTCTCCTTCCGACTGTCTTCGCCTGCTGCGGAGGGCCTAACGCTGCTCCGGGCGCCTATTCGCGGGTTTGTAAACAAACCGGCCCCTGCGCTGACGCTTTTAGTCCCTCCTCCGCTCACGGCTCAGACATCGGGGCGGATTTTATTTAAGATTAAAGAGATGGTCATTTCTGAGGAGCATAGCGACGAAGAATCTATATAACAGCAAAAACAAATTCTTCGCTCTGCTCAGAATGACGAGGCTGGGTTTTCGGGTCGGAGCCAGCGCCCCGGCAAAAAAACGGGGAAAAAGACGGCCCGAAAAACGCTCGAAAAAAGCCCGAAAAACGCTCCGCAGAAGGCCATGCAGAAGAAATCCACAAGACCGAAAAAGCACGTGCAGCCATCGCTGCACGTGCTTCAAACCGGAACCGGCTTCATGAACGGTCGCTCGGAAATCTCCTACCGGAAGAAACTCTTCATGCGTTCGAAGATGTTCTGATTCTTGACCGATTCGGCCTTGCGGAAGTCGGGCTGTTCGGCCAACTGCTCCACCAGGCGCTTCTCCTCGGCATTGAGTTTCGACGGGATGGTGATGTCCACCACCACCAGTTCGTCGCCGCGGCCGTAGCCGTTGACATCCGGGATGCCCTTGCCGGCAAGACGCAGCACCTTGCCGGCGTGCGTACCCGGCGCAATCTTGATTTTGGCGCGTCCGTCGACCGTAGGCACCTCGGCCGTGCCGCCCAAAATAGCCGTTGTCACGGTGATGTTCAGATTGTGTATCAAGTCGTTGCCGTCGCGCACCAGTTCGGGGTCGGGAATCTCCTCGATGAGCACCTGCAAGTCGCCGTTCACGCCGCCGTGGCGCGCCGCATTGCCCTTGCCCGTCACCGTGAGCGCCATCCCTTCGCCCACGCCGGCCGGAATGGCTATCTCCACCACCTCCTGGCCGCGCAGCGTGCCTTCGCCCTTGCACTCGTCGCAGGGCGCCGTGATGACCTTGCCCGTGCCGCCGCATGTCGGGCATACGCCCTGCGTCTGCACCCGGCCGAAGAACGAGTTCTCCACACGCGTCACGTAGCCCGAGCCGCCGCAGGTCTGACACGTCGCATAGGAATTCGCATCCTTGGCTCCCGAGCCGCCGCACTTGCCGCAGGCCACGGTCTTGTTGATTTTCAGCTTCTTGGTCACTCCCGAGGCTATCTCGGCGAGCGTCAGCTTCACCTTCACGCGGATGTCCGACCCGCGGTTCACCCGGCGGCCGCCCGACGAGAAACCGCCGCTGAATCCGCCCCCGAAATGCCCGCCGAAGATGTCGCCGAACTGCGAGAAGATGTCTTCCATCGAGAATCCGCCGAATCCGCCCCCGAATCCGCCGGCACCGCCCGCCGCACCGGCCATGCCGGCATGGCCGAACTGGTCGTAGCGCGCACGCTTGTCGGGGTTCGACAGCACATCGTAGGCTTCGGCCGCCTCCTTGAACTTCTCTTCGGCTTCCTTGTCGCCCGGGTTCTTGTCGGGATGATATTTGATGGCCGCTTTGCGGTAGGCCTTCTTTATTTCGTCGGCGTTAGCGTTCTTCTGGACGCCCAATACTTCGTAGTAGTCCCTCTTTTCTGCCATGATCCTATTCTCCTACAACCACTTTTGCGAACCGCAGCACCTTGTCGCCCAGCATGTAGCCCGTCTGCACGACGTCGATCACGCGGCCCTTCTTCTCGTCGCCCGCCGCAAAGCGCGCCACGGCTTCCGAGAGGTCGGCGTCGAACTCTTTGTCGCGCACCTCGATCTCGGTCACCCCCTTGCGGCGCAGCGCCTCGGTGAACTTCTGCGAAATCAGCAGCACCCCGGCGCGCAGCGCTTCGAGGTCGTCGCTCTTCTCCATCGCGTCGACGGCGCGCTGCACGTCGTCGCGCACCGACAACATCTCCAGCAGCACGTCGCGGCCGCCCGTGGCCACCAGTTCCATCTTTTCGCGCAGCGTACGCTTGCGGTAGTTGTCGAACTCGGCTTGCAGACGCAGGAACTTGTCCTGCCACTCGGCCGCCCGGGCCTCGGCATCGTTCTCGGTCCCCGCTTCGGTCCCGGGTTCTCCGGCTGCGGCGTCTTCTGACAAAGTGTCAGCCCCGCCGCCGGTTTCGTCTGCCACATTGGCACACGGCTGCCCTTCGCACGAGGGGTAACCGTCGCCCGCCGAGAAGCCTTCGTCGCCCTCAACCGCTTCGTTATAAAGCTTTTCCTTTTCCATATCGCAATTGTTTTCGTTCGTTTCTTCCTTAGGTGGCACAAATTGCATACCAACGCCCCGCCGGCTCAGAATGCCCTGCCAGCGAATTTCTTGCGCTGTTCCGGCCAAGATGATTGCGCGGCCTTTCCGGACTGCTCCGCTCCGGGCCGCAGCCTGCGGGATGTCCGCGTGCGGGCCTGCGGAGCAAAGCCGCGGCAGGCGCGGCTCGAACGGACCGCGGCAGGCATCCGGAACGCCCCGCTCCCCGCCCCGGCTTCAGCCGATGATGAAGATGGCCGGGCGTTTCTGCATCTCGGGCAGACGTTCGCGCCGCCACTCTGCCGCCGTGTGCGTGGCGATGAATTCGCCCGGCGCCGTGATGTCGAGCGCCACGGTCAGCCGCGTGACGGGCTGGAGCACCTGCAACAGCTGCTCCATGAGCTTCGCATTGCGGTAGGGCGCTTCGATGAAGAGCTGCGACTGCCCCTCGGCACGGGCCCTCTTCTCCAACCGCCGAATTGCCTGCGCCCGCTCGGGCGGCTTGACAGGCAGATAGCCGTTGAAGGCGAACGACTGGCCGTTGAGCCCCGAGGCCATCACGGCCAGGATGATCGACGACGGACCCACCAGCGGCACCACCCGAACACCGCGGCGGTGGCAAGCCTCCACCACCAGCGCCCCCGGGTCGGCCACGCCCGGCACGCCGGCCTCGGAGATGATGCCGGCCGAACGGCCCGCGAGCAGCGGCGCCACCAACTCTTCGACCTCGCGGCCGGCGGCGGTGTGCTCGTTCAGTTCGCGGAATTCCAACTCGGCAATCGGCCGCACGAGGCCCGCTTTCGACAGAAAACGCCGCGCCGTGCGGGTGTTCTCCACGATGAAGTAGTCCAACCCCTCCATCACCGCACGGTTGGCCGCCGGCAGCACGTCCCACGGAGCCGTCTCGTCCGAAATCGGACAAGGAATAAGATATAATGTACCCAAAGAGTTTGTGGTTTACAATTAATTATATATCTAATACATCGTAAGGATGAGGACAACAAGCGAAGCAAAGTTAGCCTCTCCATCCGACTGCCTTAGCCATGCAGGCCGCACAATAATAAAACCCCGTTCTTAACGGGGCGGGCCGGAGCCTCGCCCGGCGGAGGCCCGCAACTATCCGGCTAACGCCGGGCGTGCCCCGCAGGCTCCTGCCCGAAATCTCATTTGTTTGTACAGATTCTTCGCTACGCTCAGAATGACAAACGAAACGCAGTCAAAAATCGATACAAACAAAATCCGTGTCCGCTTCTCTGAATGCCATTTTCACTCTTTCAGATAAATCCGTTTCACCCTTGCCGACACCGACGTCATGATTTCGTAGGGAATGGTGTCGAGCACGCGGGCCATGGCCTCCGGGTCGTTGCCGGGCACGGGCGAGAAGATGACGGCCTCGGCGCCCTCCCCGACGCCCTCGATGTCAGTGATGTCTATCATGCAGCTGTCCATGCAGATGCGCCCCACGATGGGAGCCGGCTTCCCGGCCACCAGCACCGACCAGCGGCCGCAGCCCAGGTGGCGGTCCAACCCGTCGGCATAGCCCACCGGAATGGTCGCCGTGACGGTGGGCCGTGTCAGTTTTCCGGCCCGGCCGTAGCCCACCGTATCGCCTGCCGGCAGATGCTTGATCTGCACGATGCGCGTTCTGAGCGTCGACACGGGTCGCAGTTCGGGATTGTGTTCCCACCCGAAGCCGTAGAGTCCCAGCCCCAGGCGGCACATGTCGAACTGCGCCTCGGGGAAGCGGTCGATGGCCGCCGAATTGGCCGTATGGCGGATGACCGGATAGTCCAGCATGTCGGCAAGCGCCCGGCTCATGCGGTCGTAGCGCGCAATCTGTTTGCGCGTGTAGGCGTCTTCCTCGGGCATGTCCGAACAATTCAGATGCGAGAACACCGAGGCCACCTTCACTTCCGGCATCCCCGCCAGCACTTCGCCCAGGTGCGCCACTTCCTCCTCCATGAATCCCAGACGGTGCATGCCCGTGTCCAGCTTCACATGGATGGGATAATGCGTCTCGCCCGCACGGGTCGCTGCCGCAGCGAACGCCTCCAACGAACGGAAGCTGTAAATCTCCGGTTCCAGCCGGTTGGCTATCATCGGCTCGAAGCTGTCGGCATCGGCATTGAGCACCACAACGGGCATCGTGATGCCCCGCTCGCGCAGCCGCACGCCCTCGTCGGCGAACGCCACGGCCAGGTAGTCGACGCCCTGATGCTGGAGCATCTGCGCCACTTCGAAGTCGCCGGCGCCGTAGCTCCCGGCCTTGACCATCGCCACCAGCTTCGTCCCGAAACGGAGTTTCGAGCGGAAATGGTTCAGATTGGCCGTCATGGCGTCGAGGTCCACTTCCAGCACCGTCGTATGGCTCTGCCGCGACAGCGCATGGGCCAGCTTCTCGAAACGGTACTCGCGGGCTCCCTTCAGCAGCACGGCGCGACCCGCCACCGCATCGCGCCCCAGACGCTCGGCGCACTCGTCGACCGAGGCATAGAAGCGTTTTTCGCACCCGAAGAGCGGGGCGTGGCGCCGCAGCTTCGGGCCGATGCCCACCAGACAGTCGATGCCGGCCCGCGCCACCATCCCAGCCACACGGGCATAGAGTTCGTCGTCCGACAGACCGCTCTGGGCGATGTCCGACAGCACCAGCGTACGCCGGCGGCCGAGGGCCACGCTGTGCAGGTAGTCGAGCGCCAGCGCCAGCGAATTGAGGTCGAGGTTGTAGGCGTCGTCTATCAGTATCGAGTCGTTGATGCCCTCCTTCACCTCCAGCCGCATGGCCACCCGGGGAGCCGCCGAGAAGGCGGGAGCCGCATAGCCCATCGCCGAGCAGAAAGCCTCGACAATCTGTGCGTTGCGGCGCGACGCGGCATTGCCGATGACGGCCTCCGACACCTCGGGGAACGACGCCGCATCGACCGGTTTGCGCCCGGCATAGCGGGCCGCCACCAGGCGCCCCAGCGGCTCGTAGTAACTATGGTAGATGATTTTCGACGCACTGCGCGCCAGCAACATCTTTTCGTCGCACTTCTGCTCCAGACTCAGGAAATGCTCCTGGTGCGCATCGCCTATCGAAGTGAAAATCACGACGTCGGGACGGATGATGCGCTCCAGCCGCTCCATCTCGCCGGGTTGCGAGATGCCTGCCTCGAAGACGGCCAGTTCCTCGTCGCCCTCCAGCATCAGCACCGAAAGCGGCACGCCCAACTGCGAATTGTAGCTCTTCGGCGAACGGTAGAACTTCATGCCCGCAGGCAGCTCCTCGGCTATCCACTCCTTGATGACGGTCTTGCCGTTCGAACCCGTGATGCCCACCACCGTGCCCTTGAAGCGGGCCCGGTGATAGGCCGCCAGCGACTGCAAGGCTTCGATGGCGCTGCCCACCACCGCATAGCCGCAGCCCGGCAGCGGCTCCACTTCGCGTTCGACCAGAAAGGCCCTCACCCCGCGGTCGTACATCTGCCCGATGAAGTCGTGCGAATCGTGGTTGGCACCGCGCAGCGCCACGAACATCGGGCTGAGCCCCAGTTCGCACGAGAGCGAGCGGCTGTCGGTCACCACCGAGCGCACCCCGGTGTCGCAACCCAGGAATTTTCCGCCGCAGATGGCGGCGATTTGCGAAAGTGCGTATTCCATTCCTCTAAGGTTTCTTGTTCGGAATCCTGTTCTGTCCTTTCAGCCTGCACGAGCTGCGCGGCCGCAGCCCCAAAACTCCGCGGCGGGACTGAAATATCCTCTCTCTGCCGCACCCGGCTTTGTCGTCAGAGCGGGTGCAGTTTTGCGCTTCGTGCCGCAGCACGCGGATGGGACATACAAACGTATTTTCCATTCGCTCGCTGCAAGGGAAGTGAGGAAATGCGCCCGCTATCACGGCAAAGCCTACGACAAGGTCACAATCGTGATGCCCGCTCCCCCTCTGTCGGCATGCTCGTCCACGGCCGATTCCACCTCGGGCACCGTGCGCAGATAGCGGCGTATCTCTTCCTTGAGCGCCCCCGTGCCCTTGCCATGCAGAATCGTCACCGACCCCACGCCCACCATCAGGGCGTCGTCGATGAACTGCTGCACTTCGTCCAACGCCTCGGCCGCACGCATGCCCCGCACATCGATATGGTCGCGGAACGCCAGCTTGCGGGCCGATATGTCGGCCGAAACCACCGTCCGCACCGACGTCGGGCGCGTCGCCTCGCGGTATTCGCTGTTCGAAACCACGGTCAGCCGGTCGCGGTCGACGGTCGTAAGCATCTGCCCGAAGGCCACCTGCGCCTTCCGGCCCTTGATGCTGCGCACCTCGCCCACCATCTCCTGTCCGGCCATGCGGACCTTCGAGCCCACCTCCGCTTCGCGTTTCACCGGCGGTTCGGGAGCCTCGGCCGCGGCGTTCCCGCCCTGCTGGGCCTTGCGCTCGGCCCGCCGCTGGCGGCGGCGTTCGATGCGTTCGATTTCGCGAGCTATCTCTGCGTCGCGCTCCACCGCATCGGCCCGTTCGGCCGCCGCCCGGAACTCGTCGAGCTCGCGGCGCGCCAAGCGCGTCGACTCCTTTTCGGCCTGCGCTTCGCGGATGGTGCGGATGGTGTTCTCGATCTGCCGGTTGGCATCGGCGATGAGCTGCTGCGCCTCCTGCTTGGCCTTTTTCAGTATCTCCTGGCGCTCGGCGCGTATCTTCGACAGCTGTTCGGCATAATTCTGCTCCAGCTCCTCCACCTTGCGGTCGGTCAGCCGGATGCGGTCGCGCTTCTGCTCCCAATAGTGTTTGTCGCGCGCTATTTCGCGCAGCTGTTTTTCCAGATTGATATGGTCCGACCCCGCCTTCTCCGATGCTGCCCGGATAATATCCTCGGGCAACCCTGTCTTGCGGGCTATCTCCACGGCGAACGAACTGCCGGGCTTGCCCGTTTCCAGGCGGAACAACGGCCGGATATGCTGCACGTCGAAGGTCATGGCGCCGTTGGCGATGCCCTCGGTGCTGGCCGCATAATATTTGATATTGGCATAGTGGGTCGTGATGACCCCGTAGCACCCCCGTTCCAACAGCCGTTCCAGAATGGCCTCGGCGATGGCGCCGCCGATGGTGGGCTCCGTACCCGAACCGAATTCGTCGATGAGCACCAGCGTGCGGTCCGAAGCCGCCGCAAGCATGTTCTTCATGTTCAGCAGGTGCGACGAATAGGTCGACAGGTCGTTGTCCATCGACTGCTCGTCGCCGATGTCGATGAAGATCGAGCGGAAGACCGGCAGCTCCGACACGGCCGACGCCGGCACCGGAAAACCGCACTGGAACATGTACTGCACGATGCCCGTGGTTTTCAGACACACCGATTTGCCGCCGGCATTGGGCCCCGATATGACCAGTATGCGCTTGCGCCTGTCCAGCTGCATCGTCAGAGGCACGATTTCGCGCCCCTGGCTCCGCAGGGTCTGTTGCAGCAGCGGATGGCGGGCATCTTTCAGCACCAGCCGGTCGTCGGTCGAGACGATGGGTTTCGCACAGCCGTTTTCGGAGGCCCAGCGGCCCTTGGCGCGCAGCATGTCCACCTCGGCCAGATAATCGCCCGAAACGGCGATGAGTTCGGCATCGGGACGTATGGATTCGGTGAATTCGGTGAGGATGCGCACGATTTCGCGGCGCTCGGCATATTCGAGTTCGCGCAGCTCGTTGTTGAGCTCCACGACCTCCACCGGCTCCACGTAAAACGTGCGGCCCGTGGCCGACTCGTCGTGGATGAATCCGTTGAGTTTGCGTTTGTTGGCCGCCGAGACCGGAATCACGGTCTTGCCGTCGCGCACCGACAGCTGGGCGTCGGGCTCGACGATGCCGGCGCTCTTGGCCGCCGCCAACACCTGTTGCAACCGCTTGGCCGCCTGACCCTCGCGCTCGCGGATGGCCCGGCGGATGTCGGCCAGCTCGGGCGACGCCGAGTCTTTCACTTCGCCGAAGCGGTCCACGATGGCATCGATGCGCTGCACGATGTCGGGGAACGACTCCACGCCCCGCGTACGTGCGTACAGCGCCGGATAGGCCCGCTCGCGCGCCCCGACGAAAGCCGCCACGGCACCCGCCGTGGCCAGCGCCCGGCGCAGCGTGACGACCTCCTCCACATCGAGGAAAGCCCCCTCGACGCGCAATTTGGCCACGACATGATCCGTATCGGGATAATCGCCGCCCGGAAAGTCGTGTTCCATTTCCAGCAGCACGCGCATCTCGTCGGCCAGCGAGAGCCGGCGTTCTATCTCCTGCGCCGAGGTCGTAAAGGTCTCGCCGGCCAGCAGCGTGCGGGCGGCGCGCATGGTGCAGAGGGCTTCGACCTGCGCACGCAGCCGGTCGAAGCCTATCTTCTGTTCGAAAGAGGACGGATAGATCATCGCTTACCTGACCCGTTCGGCCGCCCTCGCCGAATCGCGCTCAGCCTTGGCCGCAGCTTTGGCGGCCCGGCGCTGGGCCCGCTCCTTCATCTTTTCGGGGTCGCGCCCGAAGACCGACAGATGGACATAGCGCGCAGGATAGGCCTTCACGTCGGCCAGCAGTGCCGAAAGATTGCCCGACGCCATGGTCAACGAATCGTAGAGCGCCTTGTCGTTGAGCAGCATGCCCAGCGTGCCGTCGCCCTCGTCGAGTTTTGTCATCAGCGCGTCGAGCGTGGCGACGGTCGAGGTCAGCTTCTCCGCGAAGCGCTCTTCGTCGAGCGTGGCGGCCACATGGTTCAGGCTGCCCACCAGGCTGTCCACCCGACCCGCATTGGCCCCGAGCGTCTCCGAAAAGAGGGTCAGGTTCTCGACGGCCGATTTCAGATGCTGCTTCTCCGCGGCCAGCAAGTCGTTCATGTTGCCCGACAGCGAGTTGAGATTCGACAACGTACCGGAGATGTTGGTCTCGTTGGCCTCCAGCAACCGGCTCACGTTGTTGAGCGTGCGCGACAGGTCGGCCGTCACCTGCGAAATCTTCTGCTTCACGAAGTCGAGCTCCGACCCCGCCATGTCCATCAGGTCGCGGTCGCGGCCCGAGCGGATGGTGTCGCCCCGCTCGAAGCAGGTGGGCGCCGTGCCGAACGCTATCTCTATCGCCTTGGAGCCCATCAGACCGTTGCTCACGATTTTGGCTTCGGAGTCGGTCGGGATGCGGTAGGCCCGCTTCACGGTCAGCTGCAACACCACTTCGTCGCTGCGCGAGGGGTCGAACGTGATGGCCGACACGGTGCCGATCTTCACCCCCTTGACCATGATGGGCGAGGCGGTCTGCACGCCGTTCACCTGGTCGTAGACCGCATAGTACTCCACATTGCGGCCGAATACGTCGAATCCTTTCAGAAACCGGATTCCGGCCCATGCCGCGCAAATCATCGCCACGGCGAACAAGCCTATTTTCGCTTCTCTTTTCATATTTCGTTCTCCATTTTATCAGCGGAATCGCTCGATTCGGTGTTGCATCGCGGTCCGAAAAGCCGTGCGGACCGCAGTCACTCCCGACGAAAGGCCGCCCGCACGAAAGCACGCTTCCGACCTCTCACTTTTCACCTCTCGCTTTTCACCTCTTATTTTCCACTTCTCGCTTTTCACTTCACAATGCGTCCGCCCCGGCACCTCACGATGAAGGCATCCGGAAAAGTCTTGCGCACCGCCGCAATGCGGCGCTGGGCCTCTTCTTTGGTGGCGCACTCGCAGACGCAATATTTGTAGCGGTAGACCCCGTCGGCCAAATATTCGCGCACGTCGCCCGAATAGTTGCGCAACTCGGGCGAATTGCGCGCCACCGGACTCTTGCTCGACAACACCTGGATGGCGAAACGCTCCTTGTCGTCGCCGCTCGCCTTGGCCACCGGCTGCGGCGCTTCGGACTTCCCTTTCGCGTCCGGCTTCGCAGCCGGCGCCGGTTTGGATTTGGTCTCGGGGGCCTTCTGCTTAGGAGCCGCCTTCGTCTTCGTTTCGGCAGGCTTCGGGGCCCCTTTCGTTTTCGGGTCGGCCGTCTTCGCCGGGGCCGCCTCCTTTTCCGGCTTGCCCGATGCGGCCGCGGGGGGCGGCGTCTCGGCGCTCTCCGCCTTGCGGGTCTCCAGCACATAGGCCGAATAGTCCTTCACGGCGTTGAACAAAGAGCGTGCTATCTCGTTCTGCCCCTTTTCCGACTTCATGTAGGCGGCCTCCTGCGGATTGGACAGGAAGCCTATCTCGGTCAGCACGCCCGGCATGTCGGTGGCATAGAGCACGCGCAGCAGCTGCGGCTTCACGCCCCGCGACGAACGTCCGAGCTTCACGTAGTTGTTCTGTATGCAGCGGGCCATCGCCGTGCTGTACTCGCCGTAGGTGAATTGCAGGTTCTGAATATAGGCCCGCACGATGGCCGCCGTCCGTTCGTCCGACATGTCGATCAGGTCGTCGCGGTTGTTCTCGTAGAGGGCATCTTCGTTGTAGCGCTGTTCCTTGGGGGTCTCGCCCATGATGAGGGTCTCCGTGCCCCGCGCCGCCGCCACGGGCGCCGCATTCACATGGATGGAGACGAAAAGGTCGCCGCCTGCCTTGTTGGCTATGTCGGCCCGGGCTTGCAGGTCTTCGAGTTTCGTGGCGGCCAGGGCCTTGTCGGTCTTGCGCGTGTAGACCACCTTCACGCCGGGCATCCCCTCTTCGATCAGCTTGCCCAGCTTGAGCGCCACCTCCAGCGTCAGCGTCTTCTCGCAGGTGCCGAAATAGTGTGCCCCGGGGTCGTCGCCGCCGTGTCCCGCATCGATCACCACCACCTGCACGCCATGGACGGCAGGCTGCGCCGTCGCAACATTCGTCCAAACGGCCGCGGTCAATGCCAACAATATCTGAAAAATTCGTACGCGCATCTTTTCTGTGGTAATGCAAAATGTCGTCTCCGGAAGTCCTCCCGTTTCGGCCCCGCGCCGCAGCTGCGTCCCGGCCGCCGGTCGCCATCCTTTCTGACTTTATCTATGACCGGCCCTCGACAACTCCGCTCCGGCAAAGCACCTTTCATCTTCGTATTCTATTGCTTATTTGCAAGAATACCTATGCTTTTCGAGCGGCTCTCGGAGCCGCGCGGGCCGCAGCCTCCCCCGGCGGAGGCCCGCAGAATCCGGCTGGCGCCGGACGTGCCCCGCAGGCTGCGGTCCGAGAGATTACAAGACCCTGCTCTCAGCAGAGCGCAGGCCGCATATCCTCGGTCGTCCGCAAGCTCTTCGATATGACCTTTCACTTTTCTCCTTTAACCTTTCACTTCGTTTCCGTATTCCGTCTCGGCAAAATCAAGCTGGCGCTTGCTTCTGCGCTCGACTTTTCGTACTCTGGCTGGCGCCGAAGATACTCCGTCTCGGCAAAATCAAGCTGATGCTTGCTTCTGCGCTCGACTTTTCGTACTCTGGCTGGCGCCGAAGATACTCCGTCTCGGCAAAATCAAGCTGACGCTTGCTTCTGCGCTCGACTTTTCGTATCTTTGCCGCGCACGGAAAACGGCGCAGGAAGCCCCTACACCCCGTTCCGGGCGGTTTTGCCGACTTGTCGGCAAAGTTACGCAAATTTTTCGGAATTTTGACTTCTTCGAAGGTAAAATATCTGCTGTCGGCCCTCAGCGTCGTCCTCTTCGCCTGCGCGTTCGTCGGCTCCGCCGCTCCGCTGCAACGCCACGGTCCCGGCTCCGACGATTCGCTCGCAGCCGCAGCCCCCGACAGTCCCGTCGTCCGGGCTCTCGAAGGCCGCCTGACCGACCCGATTCCCACCCGCGCCCAACAGCGCAGCGCCCGCCGGGCCGCCCGCTCCGAAGAACGCCGCCGCAACGAATTCGACGCCCTGCCGCAGGAGGTGCGCGACTCCGTCGCCGGAGCGCAACTCGATTCGCTCGTGGCCCGCAAAGCCGATTCCCTGGCCGCAGCCGACACCCTCCGGCGCGACACCGTCAGACAACCGCGCCCGGCCCAGCCGTTCCTCGACGACCCCATCACGGGCCAGAACGCCGATTCGCTGGTCTACGACGTACGCAACAAGATGGTCTACATCTACAACAAAGGCGACGTCACCTACCAGAACAGCAACCTCAAGGCCGACTACATGCAGATCGACATGGACTCCAAGCTGATCTACGCCTACGGCAAGCCCGACACCGTCGAGGGCCGCCCCGTGGTCACCAAGCCCGAGTTCACCGAAGGTTCGGCCTCCTACCGCATGGACACCATCACCTACAACCTTTCGTCCAAGAAAGCCAAAATCAAGGGCGTGGCGACGCAGCAGGGCGACGGCTGGCTGGTGGGCGGCAGCGTCAAGAAGATGGCCGACAACACCATCAACATCCAGAGCGGCAAGTACACCACCTGCGACCATACCGACCACCCCCACTTCTACCTGGCCATGACCAAGGCCAAGGTCATCCCCGGCAAGAAGGTCGTCAGCGGCCCCGCCTACCTGGTCATGGAGGACGTGCCCATCTACTTCCTCGGCATCCCCGAGGGCTTCTTCCCCATCAACCTCGGCCCCAAGTCGGGTTTTCTGATGCCCTCCTACGGCGAGGAGTACACCAAGGGTTTCTTCCTGCGCGACTTCGGCTACTACTTCACCTTGGGCGACTATGCCGACCTGGCCCTGCGCGGCGGTTTCTACACCCTGGGGTCGTGGGAGGCTTCGGCCGCGTCGCGCTATGTCAAGCGCTACAAGTACAGCGGCAACTTCGACCTCCAGTTCTCCAACGTCAAGGTCGGCGACAAAGGCGACGCCGACTACATCAAGCAGAACAACTTCCAAATCAAGTGGACCCATTCGCAGGACCCCAAGGCCAACCCCGGGTCCACTTTCTCCGCCTCGGTCAACTTCGCCACCAGCGGATACAGCCGCTATTCGGCCACCAATCTCAACGACATGCTCGCCACGCAGACCAACTCTTCGATCTCCTACTCGAAGAACTGGGCCGGCACCCCCTTCTCGCTCTCGGCCAACATGGCCGTGTCGCAGAACTCGCGGGCCAAAACGCTCTCCGTGACGCTGCCCACCGTCGTCTTCAACGTAGCCCGCATCCACCCTTTCAAGCGCAAGGAACGCCAGGGCAAGGAACAGTGGTACGAGAAGATTTCGATGCAATATACCGGCAAGATAACCAACTCGGTCACCACCACCGAGAGCAAGATATTCACCAAGGAGACGCTCGAAAACATGAAAAACGGCATCGAGCACACGCTGCCCGTCTCCGCACAGCTCAACCTCTTCAACTACATCAACGTCTCGCCACAGGTCTCCTACTCCGAGAAATGGTTCTTCAAACGCACCCTGCTCGACTGGAACCCCGCCACCAACCAGACCGACACCACGCGCCAGTACGGATTCTACCGCCTCTACAACTACAACGTCAGCGTCTCGGCCGGAACCACCGTCTACGGCATGTACGACTTCACCAAGAAGAGCCGCGACCGCAAGCTCCAAGCCATCCGCCACACCATCACCCCGGACATAAGCTTCACCTACGCGCCCGACTTCGGCCATCAGAAATACGGCTACTACCGTTCGCGCCAGATCGACTCCACGGGACGCTTCGCCACCTACTCGCCCTACGCCGGCAACGCCTATTCCGTGCCGTCGTCGGGCCGTTCCATGCTGCTCGGCTTCTCGCTCAAGCAGAACCTCGAAATGAAGGTCCTCTCCAAGCGCGACACCTCGGGCATCAGGAAAATCAAGCTCATCGATGAGCTGAGCATCAGCGGCTCCTATAACTTCCTGGCCGACTCGATGGGGCTGTCCAACCTCAGAGTGGGACTGCGCACCACGCTCTTCAAGAACTTCGGCCTCAACCTCTCGGCCACGCTCGACCCCTACCGGCTCACGCCCGAGGGACAGCACATCAACAAAATCCGGCTCCCGGGCCGCGTCGTCTCCACCAGCTGGTCGTTCGGCTACACCTTCAAGTCGCGGCAAGACCGCTCGGACCCCATTCTGAACGACATCACCACCATCCCGCCCGAGTACCAAAACCCGTTCTACGACCCCTACGGCACCATGGACCCCATCCTGCGGCGCCAGTACATGTCGCAAGCCTACTACGACTTCTCGCTGCCGTGGAACTTCAGCTTCAGCTACTCGGTGGCCTACTCCAGTTCGCCCTACAACAACGGCACGACCGGCTACCGGCGCAACGTCTCGCAGACCATCGGCTTCAACGGAGCGCTGACCATCACCGACAAGACCGGCGTCACAATCAGCGGCGGTTACGACATTCAGAACAACAAACTCACCGCATCGCAGATCACCATCACGCGCGACCTCCACTGCTGGCAGATGTCGTTCTCATGGATTCCGTTCGGACACTACCGCAGCTGGAGTTTCAACATCGGCGTCAAGGCAGCGTCGCTCTCCGACCTCAAGTACGACAAGTCGCAGTCCATGTACGACAACATGTACTAAGGTGAAAAGGGAAAGGTGAAAGGTGAAAAGAGGCTGCGCGATTAACCGAGAGCCGAATCTGCTTGTGGGCTTCGCCGAACAGGAATAAATTCATTCTACATCATTGCAAGGACCGGCAGGTCCGTAGCGCCGACGAACGAAGCGAGCGCAAAAGTCAGCCGGCCGATTGTGCGGTCGCCTATTCATTTCGCCTATTCATGAGGTTATTAAGTGCCATGTTCTCCGTTGCCCGGCTGGGGTGGTCGCGCGGAGCGTGAGCCGGGCAACGAAGCACTGCGACTTGCAATATCATAAATCCCCGTTCTTAACGGGGCGGGCCGGAGCCTCCCCCGGCGGAGGCCCGCAACTATCCGGCTGGCGCCGGGCGTGCCCCGCAGGCTCCTGCCCGAAAACCCCGCTTCGTCATTCTGAGGCAAAGCCGAAGAATCTGTAATATGAATATTCGCATCTCCCGCCTTTTAGGCGGGCGAGCCGAAGCCCCGCCCTGCGGAGGCTTGAATTCCCGATACCCGTCATTGCGAGTAGTTACCGCCCACCCTGTCATTCTGAGGAGCGCAGCGACGAAGAATCTTGCCCAGTCATTCCGACCGCGCCGTCTGGAACCGCCGTCCAAAAAGAATTCATCATGTTGCATCCGCTGACGTTTTCGAATCGCTGTTTTTCCTCGGGGGCGGCTCGCACCTTTGGTGCGCCCCCCGCAACCGCCCCCGAAGAGTTTTTCCGCCCGACGCGACAACCCCGCTCCATTAAGAACGGGGTGTCATTCTGAGGAACACAGCGACGAAGAATCTGCTTTCTGCTGTTTATGAATTTCCGGCCGCAGCTCCGAATGCCCCCAGCAGAATCTTCCTAAAAAAACAGAGCGCCCTTCCGACAATCGGAAAGGCGCCCGTCTCTTTTCGGGAAAAACTTACTCCGAAACGATCGCTTCGCTGGGGCAAACGCCTGCGCAGGTGCCGCAGTCGATGCACTTGTCGGCGTCGATCACGTAAATATCGCCGGCCGAGATAGCCTCGACGGGGCATTCGCCGATGCAGGTGCCGCATGCGACGCAGGAGTCGGTAATTTTGTAAGCCATGGTTCGTGTGTATTAAATTGTGTTGATGTTGTGTGTCTGCAAATATAAGAAACTTATTCGATAATATCAAATCCCGTGTAAGGAACCAGCACTTCCGGGATGCGGATGCCTTCGGGCGTCTGGTTGTTTTCCAGCAGGGCCGCCACAATACGGGGCAGCGCCAGCGACGAACCGTTGAGCGTGTGTGCCAGGCGGGTCTTCTTGTCGTCGTCGCGGTAGCGCAGTTTCAGACGGTTGGCCTGGAACGATTCGAAGTTCGACACCGACGACACTTCCAGCCAGCGTTTCTGCGCTTCGGAATATACTTCGAAGTCGTAGGTCAGCGCCGAGGTGAACGACATGTCGCCGCCGCACAGCCGCAGGATGCGGTAGGGAAGCCCCAGCGACTGCACGATGCTCTCCACGTGGGCCACCATGCCGTCGAGCGCGTCGTACGACGTCTCGGGCAGCGACAGCTGCACGATCTCCACCTTGTCGAACTGGTGCAGACGGTTCAGACCGCGCACGTCCTTGCCGTAGGAGCCCGCTTCGCGGCGGAAGCAGGGCGTGTAGGCCGTCATCTTCACCGGGAAGTCGCTCTTGTCGAGAATCACGTCGCGGAAGATGTTCGTCACCGGCACTTCGGCCGTCGGCACCAGGTAGAAGTTGTCGGCCGTGGCATGGTACATCTGCCCCTCCTTGTCGGGCAGCTGCCCCGTGCCGAATCCCGAGGCTTCGTTGACCATCACCGGAGGCTCCACCTCCTGATAGCCCGCACGGGTGTTGCAGTCCAGAAAATAGTTGATCAGCGCGCGTTGCAGACGGGCCCCCTTGCCCTTGTAGACCGGGAATCCCGCACCCGTGAGCTTCACGCCCAGGTCGAAGTCGATGATGTCGTATTTGCGCGCCAGCTCCCAGTGGGGCAGCGGGTTTTC
>JAIDUZ010000046.1 GCA_029059935.1 Alistipes sp. | reverse complement strand
GCCGAACACCACCGCACGGGCAACAAATGGTGCATCTACCCGATGTACGACTACGCCCACGGCCAGAGCGACTCGATAGAGAAGATCACCCACTCGATCTGCACGCTGGAATTCGACGTGCACCGCCCGCTCTACGACTGGTTCATCCAGGCGCTGGACATCTTCCCGTCGCACCAGTACGAATTCGCGCGGCTGAACCTCACCTACACCATGATGTCGAAGCGCAAGCTGCTGAAACTGGTGCAGGAGGGTGCCGTGATGGGCTGGGACGACCCCCGCATGCCGACCATCTGCGCCCTGCGCCGCAAGGGCTACACCCCGGCTTCGGTGCGCAACTTCGCCGAGATGGTGGGCGTGGCCAAGCGCGACAACGTAATCGACCTGGGCAAGCTGGAATACTGCGTCCGCGAAGACCTGAACAAGGTGGCCGAACGCCGCATGGCGGTGCTCAACCCGCTGAAAGTGGTCGTGACGAACTACGAGGAGGGCAAGACCGAACTTTTCGAAGCGGTGAACAACCCCGAAAACGAAGCGGCCGGCACGCGCAAGGTGCCCTTCTCGCGCGAAATCTACATCGAGCGCGACGACTTCATGGAGAACCCGCCGAAGAAGTTCTACCGCCTGCAACCGGGCGGCGAAGTACGCCTGCGCTACTCCTATCTTATCAAATGCGAGGAAGTAGTGAAGGATGCCGAGGGCAACATTGTGGAACTGCGCTGCACCTACGACCCGATGTCGGGAGGCGGTTCGTCGAGCGACGGCCGACGCGTGAAGGGCGTGATCCACTGGGTGTCGGCCCAAGATGCGGTGGAAGCTGAAATCCGTCTGTTCAACCCGCTCTTCACGAAAGAGAATCCCGACGACGTGGAAGAGGGGCAGACGTGGGAGGACAATCTGAACCCCGAATCGATGGTCAAGGTGACGGGATACCTCGAACCTTCGCTGCGCGAGATTCCGGCGGGTCAGGCCGTGCAGTTCGAACGCGTGGGCTACTTCTGCCCCGACACCGACACGACGCCCGAACACCCGGTTTTCAACCGCACGGTGACGCTCAAGGATTCGTGGGCCAAGATAAACAAGGAATAACCCTCCGGCCGGGCCTTGGCCCCGGGAGTTCCGGGGCTGCGAGTTCCCGGGGCTTCGGACTTTCGGATTGAGGCCGGGGCTTCGGGCTTCCGGGCCAGATTGAGACCATCGGGGCTTTCGGGCTGAAGTCGGGTCTTCGGGTCGGATTGAGGTCAAGGCTTTCGAATCGGGACCTGCGGGATCGAGGTTAGGCCTGCGGGCTGGAAATGCGTGCCGCCGCTACGGATTCCGTAGCGGCGGCGCTGTTATTCGGCGCTTCCCGTTGCGACATAGAAAAACGCGGTGCAAACGAGCGAAGAGTGGGACAAAGGAAGTCACAACTACTATTCGGCTTCCCATCTATATACTTTGATGTACCAGTGTCTAAGGAATGGCATTTAAAATCCGAATGTCGGGGCTCGCCGCCACTGGCGGCGTATCCAGTTTTGGACCCCACCCCAAACTGCGGCAGCAGGCGAGAGCAATCGCCCCGGCGAAGTGCCGAGCCGCCACAGCAGAAGCGGAACCTGTTCCGCAACCTCTCCCTTGGGAGGAGCTTCGGTCGGAGTGCCCGAACAAATCCGAATTGCGTATCCTTGGTACTTCAATGTATATAATAGTCTTCGGATTAACTGTGCTGCGCTTTCAAATTCCGTCTCCTCCGGAACGAGGTTCCGGCCCGCACGCCTGAAAGGCGGAAGTTGTGAAAAAGATGCGGCCGGACAGATTCTTCGTCGCTGCCCGCTCCTCAGAATGACGCCCCGTTAAGAACGGGGTTTTAATATTGCAAGTTACGGATTCTTCGTTGCCCGGCTCGCGCTTTGCGCGACCGCCCCCAGCCGGGCAACGGAAAATAGGTTCGGTCATTCCAAACGGATGTACGCCGCTTATGTCCGAAACAAAGATGGAGAGGGGGGGGGTAAAACGCTGTAGGAATAACTGCGAGCTACAACAAATTGCCGAACGAACGGCGGCCGAAGAAGTAACGCAGGAGCAACGAACCCCGATAGATACCGCAGGGGAGACCGACGCGCGAACCACGGACGAACCTCCGCTTGGCGGTCAAGGCGGGATGCCACCTCAGAAAGTCGCGCCAAGCCCGGAAGACCGCGCAAAAATTGTCGCGGCGCCCCTGCAACAGATAGGAAAAAGCAGCCAACAAATCGAGCCACGGCCGTATCAGGGCCACGACGGCCCGCTGTCCCGGAGCGGCGCACTTGAAGAGCATAGCCAGGTTGTTGCGATGGTTGAAGAAGACCTTGCGGGGCGAGTCGGCCGTGAGCGTACCGCCGCCGAGGTGGTAGACGGCGCTCTGCGGCACGATGCGCACGCGCCAGCCGGCCAGCTGCATGCGCCAGCAGAGGTCGATCTCCTCCATGTGGGCGAAGAAGTCGTCGTCGAAGCCGCCCAAGGTGCGGAAGACGGCGGCGCGGCAACAGAACGCGGCACCCGTGACCCAGAAGACATCGCGCTCGTCGTCGTACTGCCCGCGGTCGCACTCGACGGTGCGGAGCATCCGCCCGCGGCAGAAGGGATAACCCAGGTAATCGATGTAACCGCCCGAAGCACCGGCATATTCGAACTGCGAACGGTCGGTGTCGGCCAACAGTTTGGGCGCCGCGACCGCGACGTCGGGATTGCGTTCGAGGCAGGCGAGCAACGGTTCGAGCCAGCCGGCCGGCGTTGCGACATCGGAATTGAGCAACACGAAACAATCGGCCTCGATCTGCTGCAAGGCGCGGTTGTAACCGCCGGCGAAGCCGTAGTTGCGGTCGAGCCGCAACACCTCGACCGAAGGGAACTCGCGCTGCAGGATGCCGACCGAGTCGTCGGTGGAGCCGTTGTCGGCCACCACGACGCCCACGCCCTCGGGGGCCGCAGCGACGACGCCGGGCAGGTAGTGCCGCAGGTGGGCGGCGCCGTTCCAGTTGAGTATGACGATTTTGGTGAGGAGCATGGATGAATCGGATTTTGAAAGATGCGATTTGAACATTCGCGGAGCGGACAGGGAACCGGCGAAACACCGCCCGGGCGGACGTCGGAGGCGGCGGAGCCACGGAGCGGCCGGAGGTGTCGGGAAGGGTGCTACCGTTTGTGCTTCCACCGCTTGTGCGACCACATCCAAAGTTCGGGCCGCTCGCGGATCATGGTTTCGAGACGGCGTACGTAGCGCTCCGTGATTTCGTTCTCGGCCACCTTCTCGACGCCGTCGTAAATCAACTCGAAAGCCATGCGGTAGCGCCCCCGTTTCAGACGCTCCATGCGCACGAAGTAGACGGGAAGCCCGAATTTCAGGGCAAGCTTTTCGCCGCCGTCGAAAAAGACCGTATCCTGGTTGAGGAACGAGAACCACGGCACACCGGCCCGCAGACGGGGAGGAGCCTGGTCGGCGATGAGCCCCAAAGCCATGTTGCGGCCGTCGAGACCCGTATCGCGGTGGCGGAGGTAGAAGCGCACGCACTCCTTCATGGCCACGGTGGTGGCGTACGACGAATTGCGCAGGCGCTGGTAGAGACACTCCATGACGGGATCGTGCAACGGATGGTAGACCGCCACGACCTTCTGCGACGGCTCGCAGAGGCCCCAACAGGAACAATACTCCCAACACCCGAAATGGGCCAGCATGGCGATCCAGTCGCGGCCGAGGACCTGCCGGCGATGCTCGTCGAAACCCTCGATTACGAGCATCTTGCGGGCCTTGCGCTCGTTGCGGTGGGCCAGGTCGAGCGTATCGACGAAGATTTCGGACAACGTACGGTAGAACCGCCGCCGGATGCTCCGCAACTCGGCCGGGCTTTTCTCCGGAAAGGCATTGCGCAGATTGGAACGCACGACCCCCGACCGGTAACGCAACACGTAACAGAGCAGGAAGAAGAGCAGGTCTTCGACGACGTAATACTTGAACCAATAAGGCATCACGGCGAAGAGGCGCATGCCGGTCCAGACGAACTCCAGCCACACGCGCTGCACGCAATTCAACTTGGACGGCTGCATGGACACGGCGCTCAGGGCTCGATGAAGAGTTTGACGTTGTCGACCTTGGTGCGGATGCGGAGCCAGCGCGACAAGGTGACGGAGTCGATGGCGACGGCGGGATCGGACGGAGCGACCACGCAGACGATGGCCGTGTCGCGCGGAGAACCGTCGACGCCGAACGTGATGCCCTTGGTCAGGGAGATGGAACCGATGTTATGCATCATGGTGCCCGCCTCGCGCGAGATGTCCTCGACGTCGACGTTGGTCACCTCGTAACGGTCGAGCAACGACTGCATCCGCTCGATGCGGCGGTTCTTCTCGTCGAGCAGCTCGGAATAACTCTGCTGCAACGAAGCGACGTCGACCCTGTCGGTCGAATTGGCCTGCCGGACGATCAGCTCGGTCTTCTCCAGTCCGAAACTGCGCAACTGGGCGCGGGCGTTGTCGATGACCTCGTCGCCGAGCGGCTCGCCCACGAGCAGCAACTCGATGCGGGCGTGCTCGCCGCGCCGCCCGAATTCGCGGCTGGCCTCGATGACGCGCGTATGCGGAAAGGCGAAGACCTGGGCGACGAACTTGTCGGCCTTGGCCTCGAAAAGCGAGACGCTGACCATGCGGAAGCCGATGATGACGCTGGGGATGAACGTGACGAGCGTGATGGCCAGCATGATGCGCTTGACGGTGCGCTCGCGCGACTTGTCGACGAACTCCTGCTTCCCGTATTTGAGGAACCGCACGACGAGGTAGGTGGCCAGCGCGATGAAAACCGAATTGATGAAGAAGAGGTAGATGGCCCCGAGGAAGAAACGCAGCTGCCCGGTGGCGATGCCGAAACCGGCGGTGCAGAGGGGCGGGATGAGGGCCGTGGCGATGGCGACGCCGGGGATGACCGTGGAAGTGCGGTCCTGGCGCGACTGGGCGACCATGCCGGCCAGACCGCCGAAGAGGGCGATGAGCACGTCGTAGGTGGTGGGCGTAGTGCGCGCGAGCAACTCGCTGCTGTTGGATGAGAGGGGCGAGAGGAAGAAGAAGACCGTCGAAGTGACGATGGCCACGACGAACATGAGCCCCAGGTTGCGCAGCGAACGCTTCATGAGGTCGAAGTCATTGATGCCCAAAGCGAGGCCGATGCCCATGATAGGTCCCATGATGGGCGAAACGAGCATGGCGCCGATGATGACGGCGGCCGAATTGACGTTCAGACCCAACGACGCGATCATTGTGGCGAAGATGAGCACCCACAGGTTGACGCCGCGGAACTCCACGCCCTTGGAGATGGAGGCGATGACCTCCTCGCGCCGCGCCTTGTCCTCGTCGAGGCTGAAGCGGTCGCGCAGGAAAGCGCGCAAGTCGCCGAGCCACGCCGAGAAAGAGTGTTTCATGCGGCCGGAAGCGCTTTTATCGGTATTGTTCATAACTGGTTTGTTTTCAATCATCTTCGGGTTCTTCGGGAACCTCCGGGCCTCCGTTTCTGCGGCCGGGCTTGGGCCGTCCGGCCACGACGATGACGAATTCGCCCTTGGGTTCGGTGGTGCGGAAATGGCCGAGGACCTCGGCCAAGGTACCCCGCACGGTCTGCTCGAACTTCTTGGTCAGTTCGCGCGAGACCGACACCCGCCGCTCGGGTCCGAAGACCTCGGCCAGCTGCTCCAGACACCGGACGACGCGGTAGGGCGACTCGTAGAAAATCATGGTGCGCTCCTCGTCGGCCAAAGCCTGCAAATGCTTGCTGCGTCCCTTCTTCTGGGGCAGGAAGCCCTCGAAACAGAACCTGTCGCACGGAAAACCACTCTGCACGAGGGCGGGGATGACGGCGGTGGGACCGGGCAGCGTCTCGACCTCGATGCCCTGCTCGATGCAGGTGCGCACGAGGAGGAACCCGGGGTCGGAGATGCCGGGCGTACCGGCGTCGGAGACCAGCGCGACGCAATGCCCGGCGGCGATGGACTCGGCGACCGCATGCACGGTGGCGTGCTCGTTGAACTTATGGTGGGAACGGAGCTTGTTCTCGATGCCGAGGTGGCGGAGCAGGAACGAAGTGGTGCGCGTATCCTCGGCGAGGATGAAATCGGCCTCGCGCAGCACGGTGATGGCCCGCAGGGTGATGTCGTCGAGATTGCCGATGGGCGTGGGGACGATGTAGAGCCGGGCCATGGGCTAAGCGAATTTGCGTTCGAGCAACTCCATGATGAGGCGGGCGCTCTCGGAATCGGGGTTCCAGGCGAAGTGCTCGGCGATGTAAATCATGCAGTCGTCGAGGCTCTGCTGGCTGTTGAGCGCCGTGATGGTGGCGTCGAAGAGCACGCTGTTGCCGCCGAAGAGGTCGCGGATCATGAGGAACTTGTCGTTGATGCCGATGGCCTGGCGCAAGTCGGCGATGGGAGCGGCGAACGTCTTGCCCGGAGCGGCGGCGATCGTCTCACCGAGGGTGCGGACGTCGTGGTTGATGACGTCGCCCAGAACCTGGGAGGCAGCAGGCTCGGCGGCGGGTGCGGCGGGCCGGCGGGAAACCGGGGGCGCATGCTTTGCGGCCGGAGCGGGTTCGGGCTCGTCGTCGAGTTCGAGGATTTCGGGCCCGTCGAACTCCTCCTCGGGCTCGGGAACGGCCCCGGCGGGCTGCTCGGAAAAGGCATCGAGCAAGACTATTTCGGAATCGTCGGCACGGAACCCGTCGGCATCGGTCCGGTCGGAGGTATCGACCCGCCCGGAGACATCCGCCCGTTCGGAGACATCGGCGCGCCCGGAGACGGGAGCGGCGGAAACCGGCCCATCGGGCTCCGGATGTTTATGGGCTGCTTGATTGACCGCTTGATTGGCTGCTTGATTGGTTGCGGCAGGCTCCGCCGGCTTGGGGGCGCCGTCGTAAAGCGACATGATGACGCGCTGCTTGTGGCGATGGCGCAGGGCCTCCTCGTCGGGCCCGAACAGCGACTGGGGCTCGCCGGCCAGCGTTTTCTCCTCGGGCTGCGGCTCCTGGACCGGCTGCGGCTCCTCGGGCAGGAACTCCTCCTGCGAAGGTTCGGGAGCGGGCCGGGCAGCAGCTGCGGGCGGCGCGGCGAATGCCTTTGCGGCAGGCGCTTCGGCCGCAGGCTCCTGCGGAGCGGGCGTCGCGGGACGGGAATGCGGCTTCGGCTCGGGACGCCGGACCGGTTCGGGCTGAGGAACCGGCTGAGGAGACGGGGCCGGCTGAGAGTGAGGAACCGGAGCCGGCTCGGGAACGAACTCGATGATTTCGGGTCCCTCGTCGTCCGGGTCGGCGGGAATATCGGGACCGAGGTCGCGGGGCGAAACGGCCTGCGGCTCCGAAGTCTCGGGTGCGGCAGGCTCGTCGAACATCTCGCTCAGGTCGACCATCTCGATGTCGGAATCCTCGGACTCCGACGCTGCGCGCCGCCGCGGACGGACAGCCACGGCCGGCGCGGACGGCCCGGCCGCAACGGGGATATACGCCTTGATACGGTCGCCCGACACCTCGGGGCCGAAACGCAAGGCCTCGTAGACGGCCCGCAACTTTTCGAGCACCAGATCGCGCTCCAACGGCGCGACGGGCCGCTGCTCGGACCAATCGCCGACCAGCTCGGAAAGTTTGCGCAACTCGATCTTTATCTCTTTCAGCTCCATTGTTGTTCGTAAGTTTCCGCAGACAACGCAATCACCGCGCCGCAACCGTCCGACGACGCGGCGCAAATGCGGGGACGAGTCGCCACGGTCCTGCCGCATCGGGCTCCGGCGGCGAATCATCCGGCGATTCGTCCGGCACAAAGATATTAAAATAAGTGTTATCCGTCAAACAATGGAACGAGAAATTAAACGTTTTCGGCAAGCCGAAGATTGCTTCCGCCCGGCAGAACCGAGCCGGCGCTTGTTTTTGCCTTCGCTTATTCGACTTTGGCTTCGCCGAAGATACTGCGCCTCGGCAAAACACAAGCGAACTCGTTTTTGCCCTCGCTTATTCGACTTTGGCTTCGCCGAAGATACTTCCGCTCGGCAAAATGCAAGCAAGCTTGCTTTTGCCCTCGCTTATTCGTATCTTTGCAATCCGAAACGAAAAACACCCGACGCATATGGCACTTCAATGCGGCATCGTAGGCCTGCCCAACGTAGGCAAATCGACGCTTTTCAACTGTCTGTCGAACGCCAAGGCGCAGGCGGCCAACTTCCCGTTCTGCACCATCGAACCCAACGTGGGCGTGATTACCGTGCCCGACGAACGACTTGTGAAACTGGCCGAAATCGACAACCCCAAGCGGGTGGTGCCGACGACCATCGAAATCGTGGACATAGCCGGCCTGGTGAAAGGCGCCTCGAAAGGCGAAGGCCTGGGCAACAAATTCCTGGGCAACATCCGCAACACCCACGCCATCATCCATGTGCTGCGCTGCTTCGACAACGGCAACATCACCCATGTGGACGGCTCGATAGACCCGGTGCGCGACAAGGGCATCATCGACACGGAACTCCAGCTGAAAGACCTGGAGACCGTGGAAGCGCGCCTAGGCAAGATACAGAAACAAGCGGCCGTAGGCGGCGACAAGAACGCCAAGCGCCAGGTGGAACTGCTGCTGCAATACAAGGCGGCGCTGGAACAAGGTCTTTCGGCCCGCACGATAGAACTGGAGAAGGAAGACCGCAAGCTGGTGGCCGACCTCAACCTGCTGACCGACAAACCGGTGCTCTACGTCTGCAACGTAGACGAGAAGAGCGCGGCGACGGGCAACGCCCACACCGAAGCGGTGCGGGCGGCGATAGCGGACGAAAAAGCCGGGATGCTCATCATAGCGGCGGCGACCGAAGCCGACATAGCCGAGCTGGAGAGCTACGAAGAACGGCAGATGTTTCTGGAAGACCTGGGGCTGAAGGAGTCGGGCGTGGCGCGTCTGATAAAATCGGCCTACAAATTGCTGAACCTCGAAACGTTCTTCACCACGGGAGCCGACGAAACCCGGGCCTGGACCTACTCGCGGGGGATGAAGGCGCCGCAGACGGCCGGTGTGATCCACACCGACTTCGAACGGGGATTCATCCGTGCCGAAGTGATCAAATACGACGACTATGTATCGCTGGGCTCGGAAAAGACGTGCCGCGACGCGGGCAAAATCGGCATCGAAGGGAAAGAATATGTCGTGCAGGACGGCGACATCATGCACTTCCTGTTCAACGTATAACCGCTAAAACTAAAAATAAGATGAAAAAGTACATCGTCGTTGCCGCAGCCGCCGTGACGGCTCTGCTGTGTGCCTGGGTGCTGGGCCGTGCCTACACCTACAAATACCGTTCGCAGGACACCATCGTCGTGACGGGACTGGGCGAAACGGAATTCACCTCCGACCTGATTGTCTGGACCGGCACGCTGACCGCCGAAGCGCAGGATGCCGCGACGGGATATGCGCAAATCGAAGCGAGCAAAGCCAAGGTGCAGGCCTACCTGGCGGCCAAGGGGCTGCCGGCCGAAGCGGTGGTCTTCGAATTTGTGAACGTGGACAAACAATATGCGGCCGTCTACAACGCCAACGGCAACTGGGCCGGGCAGCGCTTCTCGGGCTACCAGTTGCGCCAGCGCTTCACCGTCGAGTCGAAAGAAGTGGAGAAGGTGGAGACCATCTCGCGCGAAATATCGTCGCTCATCGCCCAGGGCGTGGCCATCGAAGCCTACGCCCCCGACTACTATTACACGAAGCTGGACGAAGTGAAGATGGGGCTCATCGAAGCCGCCTCGTCCGACGCCCGCGACAGAGCCCTGAGAATCGCCCGAAACTCCGGTGCACGCTTCGGCGGCGTGGCCTCGGCGCGCATGGGCGTGTTCCAGATTACGGGAGCCAACACCAACGAAGAATTTGCGGCCGGCGGGTCGTTCAACACCTCGTCGCGCAACAAGAAAGCCCGCATCACGATGCGGATAGAATACCGGATAAAGTAAGGAACGAATGGAGAGACCTGTCAGAGTACGTTTTGCGCCCAGTCCCACGGGCCCGCTGCACATAGGAGGCGTCCGCACGGCGCTCTACAACTATCTTTTCGCCCGCCAGCACGGCGGCACGATGATTCTGCGCATCGAAGACACCGACTCGCAGCGCTTCGTGCCGGGAGCCGAAGAATACATCCTGGAATCGCTCAAGTGGTGCGGCATCGAAATCGACGAAGGCGTCGGTGTCGGCGGACCCCATGCCCCCTACCGTCAGAGCGAACGGCGCGAAATCTATCTGAAATACGCCCTGCAACTCGTGGAAGCGGGCTGGGCCTACTATGCGTTCGACTCGGCCGAAGAGCTCGACGCCCTGCGCAAGGAAGCCGAAAGCCGCGGCGAAGCCTTCGCCTACAACTACCGGGTGCGCGAAAAGCTGGCCACCTCGCTGGCGCTGCCGGCCGAAGAAGTGAAGGCTCGCATCGACCGCGGCGACCAATGGGTCATCCGATTCAAGATGCCGGTGGACGAGGTGGTGAAGATGGACGACCTGATCCGCGGCCATGTGGAGGTCAACACCTCGACGCTCGACGACAAGGTGCTCTACAAATCGGCCGACGCACTGCCGACCTACCACCTGGCCAACATCGTCGACGACCATCTGATGGAGGTGTCGCACGTGATCCGCGGCGAAGAGTGGCTGCCCTCGCTGCCGCTCCACTACCTGCTCTACAAGGCGTTCGGTTGGAGCGACACGCAGCCGGCGTTCGCCCACCTGCCCCTGCTGCTGAAACCCACGGGCGGCGGCAAGCTGTCGAAGCGCGACGGCGACAAGATGGGATTCCCGGTCTTCCCGCTCTTCTGGAAGTCGCCCGCAACGGGCGAGACGGCCCGCGGCTACCGCGAAGACGGCTATCTGCCCGAAGCGTTCATCAACATGCTGGCCCTGCTGGGCTGGAATCCGGGCACGGAACAGGAGCTGTTCTCCATGCAGGAGCTCATCGACAGCTTCTCGCTGGAACGCGTGTCGAAATCGGGCGCGCGCTTCCAGCCCGACAAGGCCAAGTGGTTCAACGCCCAGTATATGCACCGCATGAGCGATGCCGAACTGGCCGCGCTCTACCAACCGATTCTGCGCGAACACGGCATCGAGGTGCCGGACGAACCGGCGGGCCGTGCGGCAGGCATCATGAAAGAACGGGCGACGCTGGCGACCGACCTGTGGGACCTGACGTCGTTCTTCTTTGTGGCGCCGACGGAATACGAAGAGAAACAGACCCGCAAATACTGGAAAGGCGACAACCCGGCCATCCTGCGCGAACTGCGCGAGGTGCTGGCCGCCATCGACGACTTCTCGCTGGAAAACACCGAACGCATCGTGCACGGGTGGATCGAGGAGAAAGGCTGCGGCATGGGCCAGGTGATGAACACGCTGCGTCTGGCACTGGTGGGCGCGGGCAAAGGTCCGGGCATGTACGACGTGACGTCGTTCATCGGCAAGGACGAGACGCTGCGCCGCATCGACCGCATACTGGAAACGCTGCCGCCGGCAGAATAAGCGGAATAAAGGGACCGGAATGGAAATCGAACAACAGCTGTGGGGCATGACGCCCGAAGGCGAAGCGATCGTCCTCTACACCCTGCGCAACGCACGGGGCGCCGAAGTGAAGCTGACGAACTACGGCGCCGCCATCGTGGGCATCGTCGTTCCCGACCGCGAAGGCCGCATGGCCGACGTAGCGCTGGGCTACAAACGCCCCGAAAGCTACTTTTTCGACGGAGCGGCGAGCGGCAAGACGGTGGGACGCGTGGCCAACCGCATAGCCGGCGGCCGCATGACGGTGGAAGGCGAAGCATATGCGCTGGAAGTCAACAACGGGACCAACCACCTGCACGGCGGCACGAAGAACTTCGCCAACCGCGTGTGGGAGAGCCGCGTGGAGACCAACCGTGTGGTGATGGACCTGCTGTCGGAAGAGGGCGACCAAGGCTATCCGGGCGAACTGGGCGTGGAAGCGATTTTCGACTTCGACGACGACTGCTCGCTGGAAATCACCTACCTGGCCCGCACCGACCGCACGACGCCGGTGAATCTGACCAACCATGTCTACTTCAACCTTTCGGGCGAAGCGAGCGGCACGGTGCTCGACCACGAACTGCGCCTCAACAGCACGCGGGCGGCGGAGATGAACGAACGCCAGATACCGACGGGGCGCCTGCTGGAAGTGGCGGGCACGCCGCAGGACTTCACGGAGTTCCGCCCTTTCCGCCCCGGCATCGACTCGGAATTCAACCATATCCGCGACTTCCGGGGCTACGACCACCCGTTCGCCATCGACGGCTGGAAACCCGGCATCCTGGGCGAAGCAGGCTGTCTGCGCGATCCCAAATCGGGCCGGCAGGTGGAGGTGCTGACGTCGCAACCCTGCGCGATGATATACACGGGCAACTGGCTCTCGGGCGGATGCCCCGAAACCAAGTCGGGCGGCCGCTATGCGGACCATGCCGGCGTAGCCATCGAATGCCAGAACTTCCCGGACGCGGTGAACCGCCCCGAGTTCCCCTCGCCGCTGCTGCGGCCCGGCGAACTCTACTGTCAGAAGACCGTATACCGGTTCGGGACCTACTGACGACCGGACTCGATCACTACCCTATCGGGCCTGCTTCCATACGTGAAGCGGGCCTTTTTTTGAAAACCGAGGTGCGAAAAACGGCTCGGATGCGGTTCTTCGAACTGCGGAAAACGGTTGAGGGAGAGGGGTATTTCTGCGGACAAACGGATTCGTTTCTCATTGTCCGGCCGGGGGCGGTCGCGCAAAGCGCGAGCCGGGCAATGAAGCACTGCAATTTGTAATATTATAAATCCCGGCTCTTAGCCGGGCGTCATTCTGAGCGGTTGCTTTGTTATTCGCCTCCCGTCATTCTGAGGAGCGGGCAGCGACGAAGAATCTGTTTCATCTCCATCTCTCTTCTCCAGCTCCCGCCTTCAGGCGGGCGAGCCGAAGCCTCGCCCGGCGGAGGCCCGCAACTATCCGGCTGGCGCCGGGCGTGCCCCGCAGGCTCCTGCCCGAAACCCTGCCTGGTCATTCTGAGGCAAAGCCGAAGAATCTATATAACAGCAAAAATAGATTCTTCGCTCCGCTCAGAATGACAAGCGTAGCACAGTCAAGAATCTGTTTTATCTACATTCTCTTCTCTAACTCCCGCATCTTCGCCATGCAGGCCGCAAAATATTAAAACCCCGTTCTTAACGGGGCGGGCCGGAGCCTCCCCCGGCGGAGGCCCGCAACTATCCGGCTGGCGCCGGGCATGCCCCGCAGGCTCCTGCCCGAAACCCTGCCTGGTCATTCTGAGGCAAAGCCGAAGAATCTGTTTTTGCTGTTATAGATTCTTCGTCGCTCTGCTCCTCAGAATGACCATCCCTTTAATCCCTAATAAAATTCCGCCCCGATGTCTGAGCCGCCAGCGGAGGAGGGACTAAAAGCGTCAGCGCAGGGCCGGTTTGTTTAACAACGACGGGCAGCAGGCGAGAGCAATCGCCCCGGCGAATTGCCGAGCCGCCACAGCAGAAGCGGAACCTGTTCCGCAACCCCTCCCTTGGGAGGGGCTTCGGTCGGAGTGCCGAAGGATTCGAATCCTCGAACCGTCGGTACATCAATGTATATAAACGTCTT
>JAIDUZ010000045.1 GCA_029059935.1 Alistipes sp. | reverse complement strand
AAATGTAGCGCAGTAAAGAATCTGTATTAAGTTCGTCATACAGATGTTTCACTTCGTTCAACATGACGCTTGTTGTGAGGCTGCAAGAGCCTGTTTCCTCCGTTCTCGCCCGGGCCGGCTGCGGGGGTCGCGCTTTCAGCGCGAGCCGGCCCCGGGCGCAAGGTTTTCACCCTTGGCATCTGCTCTTTTGTGTCAGAGAGTCGAGCGCAGCCTGCGGGGCACGCTTGCGGGCCTCCGCGCCGGGAGGCTGCGGCTCGCGCAACTCTGCGAGTTGCAAAACCCGACGAAGCCCGGCAAAGCACAGCCCATCAAAAGGCCGCGCTGAGCCACTGCGAGCAAACAACAAAACAACAAACTCCTTTTATAAAACCCGCTTCTTAAGCAAACCGTCAGCGGATTGCTGAATCTACCAAACCTCTCTGACGGAAGCCGTGGCCGCCGTCACTCCGGGCGTAGTGAAGTTGCTGGGACGAAGATACATATTTTGCGGAAAGTTTTCGTTTTGCTTGTTGCAATCCCGTATGGCAGACGCAAAAAGTTGTTCTGGCCGTCCGTTTTTCGTTCCGAAATGTCCGAATATGGAAATTTTTGCTATATTTGCATTACAAACCATTCCGAACGAATCATGATTCTCACGATTTATACCGCCACTACGATGATCGTGCTGGCCTATCTCCTGGGTTCGATACCGAGCGCCGTGTGGATCGGCAAGAAGTATTACGGCATCGACATCCGCGAGCACGGCAGCAAGAACGCCGGGACGACCAACATGCTGCGCGTGCTGGGCCGCCGCGCCGCCGCGCCGGTCTTCGCCCTCGACTTCCTGAAGGGCTTCGTCGCCGTGACGGTCATCGAACTGTTGCAGTACGACGAACTGATAGGCCCCAACGACATCATCAACCTCAAGATCGTCGCCGTGGTGGCCGCCGTGCTGGGTCATATCTTCCCCATCTTCGCGGGTTTTCGCGGCGGCAAGGGCGTCGCTACGCTCGTGGGCGCCGTGACGGGTATCTATCCGCCGGCCATCCTGCTCTGCTTCGGCGTGTGGGTGGTGGTGCTGATGATTTCGCACTACGTGTCGCTCTCGTCGATGATTGCGGGGTGTTGTTTCCCCGTCTTCACGCTCATCTCTCCGAAGGTCAACGATTCCGTGCCGTTCGTGGTCTTTTCGTTCGCCATCGCCGTACTGTTGATTGTCACCCACCGCAAGAATATCAAGCGCCTCAGGGAGGGCACCGAGTCGAAAATCTACATTTGGAAACCCCGGAGCTCCCGTTCGAAGGAGCAGTCCCCCGACGGGAAGAAATAGCCGCCGGGCATCTTCCGTCCGGTCCGATTTTTGCGCCAAGGAGTCTACGCTATGTTACAGGAAAACCTACTGAAGATCTACGAGACGAGTTTCCGCGAAAACCGCGAGATGCCGGCTCTGACCGACTATTTCAACGGCGAAACCTTTTCGTATTACGAAATGGCCAAGGAGATCGCCCGGCTGCATCTCCTCTTCCGCAAGGCCGGCATCCGCCAGGGCGACAAGATTGCGCTCATCGGGCGCAACAATCCCCGCTGGTGCATCACCTACATCGGCACGATTACCTACGGCGCCGTCATCGTGCCCATCCTCCAGGACTTCACGCCCAACGACATCATCCACATCGTCAACCACTCCGAGAGCCGGCTGCTCTTCCTGAGCGACAATTTCTGGGACGTGATCGAGGAGGAGCAGATACGTCAGATCGAAGCGGTCTTCTCGCTGACCGACTTCCATGCCATCTACGAGCGCGATGGCAAGTCGCTGACGAAGTTCCAGCGCGAAATCGTCAAGAACTACCGCGCCAAATACCCGCGCGGATTCAGCATCAACGACATCAAATATCCCGACATTCCCAACGACCGGGTCATTCTGCTGAACTACACGTCCGGCACAACGGGCTATTCCAAGGGTGTGATGCTGACCGTGAACAACCTCACGGGCAACGTCGTCTTCGCCCGCGAGGCCGTCAATACGCAGACCGGACTCCGTTATTTCCAGAAGGGCGGACGCACGCTCTCGTTCCTGCCGCTGGCCCACGCCTACGGTTGCGCGTTCGACTTTCTGGCTCCGCTGGCCGTGGGCGGACACATTACCTTGCTGGGGCGTATCCCTTCGCCCAAGATTCTCATCGAGGCCATGTCGGTGGTCAAGCCCACGATCATCTGCTGCGTGCCGATGATTCTCGAAAAGGTCTACCGCAAGCAGGTGCTTCCGATGCTCGAAAAGGGACCGATGAGCCTGGCCGTGAAGATTCCGCTGGTCAATTCGGCCATCTACTCCGTCATCCGCAAGAAGCTGATGGACGCTTTCGGCGGCAACGTCTCGATTTTCATCGTGGGCGGCGCTCCCATGAACCAGGAGACCGAGGCTTTCCTGATGAAGATCCGTTTCCCCATCACCATCGGTTACGGCATGACCGAGTGCGCCCCGCTTATCAGCTTCGCCCCCGACAACGAGTTCAAGGCGGGTTCGTGCGGCTCCTACATCCGGGAGATGCTCGACGTGAAGATAGATTCGCCCGACCCGGAGCATGCGGCGGGCGAAATCCTCGTGCGGGGCGAGCATGTCATGCAGGGTTATTATAAGAACGACAAGGACACGCAGAAGGTGCTCGACGCCGACGGCTGGCTCCATACGGGCGACATGGGAACCATGGACCCCGACGGCACGCTCTACATCCGCGGCCGGTCGAAGACGATGATTCTTTCGGGCAGCGGACAGAACATCTACCCCGAGGAGATCGAGGACAAGCTCAACAACATGTACATGGTGCTCGAATCGCTCGTGATCGACATGGGCAACGGCAGGCTCCGCGCCCTGGTGGTTCCCGACTACGAGCAGGCCGAGAACGAGGGGGTCGAGAAGGAGAGCCTGCCCGAAATCATGCAGAACAACCTCGCGGAGCTCAACGCCCAGCTGGCGGCTTACGAGCGCGTCGCCGAAATCGTCCTCTATCCCACCGAGTTCGAGAAGACGCCCAAGCGCAGCATCAAGCGTTATCTCTACACCGCTTCGGTGCTGGGAAAATAGCGGCGGACCGGGAGTCCGGCTCTGTTCCTTTTTCGCGTTGACGTATCGACGGTGCGACAATGCGAATCATTCGGCTCTCCGATCGAATCCCCTTCCAAGGGGGAGGATGCGGGGTGGGGGCCAAGACTGAATACGCCGCTTGCGGCGAGCCACAATGCTTGGATTTGAATGCGGTCCTTGGACGTTGGTACATCAAAGTATATAGTTGGGTTTGCATTGTTCGTAACCGCTGTTCGGGGCCTTTTGCCTTGGCTGCGGTCGGGTGACGGTCCGCTTGTATCCTTCGGTTGTCCGCATTCGGTTGTCGTATTTGGTTGTCCGCCCGTATTGGCCGCACCGCGCGTCACAGTGTTGGCTGCTACAATATCACTACGTCGCCTGCCGCCGGCCCGGCAGGTCGTTTTTTTTGCCCGGTCTCTGCTTCCTCCATCTCCCGCTCCATCTTTATCTCCATCCTCCCTGCCGTCTCCATTTTTATCTTCCGCCGCCGGCTCCCGTCTCGCCGTCTTGGTATTGTGGTGTCGTAGGGTGACGGGGGGAGGGGGTGGGACGGGTGCGATTGCG
>JAIDUZ010000044.1 GCA_029059935.1 Alistipes sp. | reverse complement strand
GGTTCGTCATTCACCCGCCATTCTGAGGAGCATAGCGACGAAAAATCTGTTTCCCTCTCCTGTCATTGCGAGGGCCGCAGGCCCGTGGCAATCCAAACACATGTTGTAACGTATCCGCCTTTAGCCATGCAGGCCGCAAAATAAATAAAACCCCGTTCTTAACGGAGCGGGCCGGAGCCTCCGCCGGCGGAGGCCCGCAAAAGAACTGCCTGCCCCGCAGGCTCCCGCCCGAAAACCCTGCTCGTCATTCTGAGGCAAAGCCGAAGAATCTGTAATATGAATATTCGCATCTCCCGCCTTTTAGGCGGGAGAGCCGAAGCCCCGCCCTGCGGAGGCTCGCAACACTCGCCCCGCTGGCTTCGGCCCGCCTCGTTAAAAACGGGGTTTTACTGTTTCGCATTCCGCCGCAAACAATATCCCAGGACAAATCGTAAAACCCGGCTCTTAGCCGGGTGTCATTCAGAGGAGCGTAGCAACGAAGAATCTTGCCTCGTCATCCCGACTGCGCCGTCTGGAACCACCGCCCCCGAAGAGCCTTTTTGCCCGGCACCAACAAAAAAACGGCAGAACCGATGTTCTGCCGTCGCAATCTTCAAACTGCGGAGAGAACGAGATTCGAACTCGTGGTACGGATTACTCCGTACGTCGGTTTAGCAAACCGGTGGTTTCAGCCACTCACCCATCTCTCCGGGCACCCCGGTGCATTGCCCGCACCGTGAAAAGGTCTGCAAATATAGAATCTTTTTGACAAACGACAAAGAAATAGCGGCAAAATTTCTATATTTGTACTCCCCGAAACCGTTCGAACCATGATACCGACCCTTCGAAGACTCGTTTTGCCGCTTGCGGTTTGTTGCTGTGCCTGGTGGCCCCTTCGCGCGCAGGCGCCGGAGAAATCCGCCGCCGCTCCCGTGCCGGACGTGCGCCTCGTGCAGGCTTCGTTGGACGAGCGTTCGTTGGCGGAGTTGTTGGCGCAGGTCGAGACTCGTTTCGGGGTGCGCATCCGTTGCAAGCGGTTCGATGCCGACACGGTGCGCCTGCGGTGGGCCGATTCGCGCCTGCGGCCCTATTCCCTCTCCGAGACGCTCGACAACCTCCTGCGGCCGCTCGACCTGGTGTGGAGCGGCAGCGACAGAATTACGGTCCAGCCCTACGAATATTATCGCCGTACGCCTGCCGACGGCGCGAAACTTCTGGCTTGGCTCTCGGCACAGTATGCCGACCGCGGGGCGTGGGAGCAGCGGCGGGACGTCTTGTTGACCGAGGCCCGCGAGGCTTTGGCGCTCGAGCCTTTCGTGCGCGGACTCGTCGCCCGTCCCTTGGTGCGGTTGGGCCGCAAGGTGGTCCATAACGGTTATACGACGCAGAACTACGCCCTCGAAACCTTGCCGGGACTCTACGTCTGCGGTACGGTCTACGCCCCGCTCCGGCGCGGGCGCCATCCGCTCATCATCTCGCCGGCAGGCCATTGGGAGGGCGGCCGTTACCGGCCCGACCAGCAGATGCGCATGGCGACTTTCGCCCGCATGGGGGCCGTGGCCGTCGATATGGACATCTTCGGCTGGGGCGATTCGGAGCGGCAGACGGGGCGCGATGCCCACACCGCAGACTATGCCATGCAGGTGCAGGTCCTCTGGTCCAGGGCCGTGACCGATTGGGTGCTCTCCTGGCGCCGCGACATCGACCGGAAGCGCATGGCCGCTACGGGCGGTTCGGGCGGGGCCACGCATGCGTTGCTCTTGGCGTTGACCGACGACCGTTTCGCCGCTTTGGCGCCCGTCGTGCACTTGGTTTCGCATTTCGACGGCGGCTGTCCTTGCGAGAGCGGCCGGCCGGTGACGTTGGTCGCCGGGGGCAGTTGTACGCCCGAGTTGTTGGCGGCCGCCATGGCTCCGCGCCCCGTGTTGACGGTGAGCGACGGCGGCGACTGGACGGCTTCCTATCCGGAGTTGGAGTATCCGTTCCTGCGCCGGATATGGGGTTTCTACGGCGCGGAGGACAGGGTGCGCAACGTCCACCTGCCCGACGAGCGCCACGACTACGGCCCGTCGAAACGGCGCGCCGTCTACGAATTTTTCGCCGAGACCCTGGGCCTCGACCTCGCGCAGGCCGACGAGTCGTGCGTGGAGCTCCAGCCCGAGGAGGCCTTGCGGAGTTTCGCCGACGCCCTGCCCGACGGAGCCATCCGCTCGCAGGAGGAGTTGGAGCGGGTGGTCGGAGAGTTGAAATAGCTCTGCCGGGCGTTTCGCAGCGGCATACGCGCCTTTTCGTGGCGTTCCTGGGCGATTGTTCCGGCCGCGGGCTCCGCACCTCGTCGGGCAAGATTTCGGCCTGTTCTGCGTCTGCCTTGCCGCAAGGGGCCCCGCCCAATACCGACGGATGACGATACAATAAAACCAAGCGATAGATGAAACACTTCTTTTTGATGCTGGCGGCGCTCTGTGCGCTGGGTGCCGCCGGGGCGAAAACTCCGAAAACTCCGAAAAACCCCGCAGCGCCGAAACAGGCCGGGAGCGGAATCACCGAAATCCGTTATCGCATCACGGCTGCGGCCGGCAGCCCGACGTGGGCCGTCGTGCGCGATGTTCCGGCCGATGCCAAAGGGGCGACGGTCCGGTTGCTCGCATCCGCCGATGCCGCCGGGGCCGGTGTCTCCGATGCCGCGGAGGTGCCTTCGCAGCTCGACGACCTCGACGGCGACGGCATCTTCGACGAGCTGGTCTTCCCCGTCACGACGGGTGCCGGCGGCTCGGTCGAGGTGCTGGTCGAGTATTCCGCCGTGCCCGCGGTCCACGATTACGCGCCGCTGGTCAACGCGCAGATGTGGTGGAAGAACCCCGACAAAAGCCTTTCCGAGGAGTCGCAGCTCTCTTCTCTGAAAGACGACATGTACCGCAAGCTGCACCACCACGGCCCCGCCTTCGAGTCGGCATACGCCGCCTACCGCATCTATTTCGACAAGAAGCAGAGCATCGACACCTACGGCAAGAAGCAGCCGCGGCTGGAGCTGCGCGAGACCATGTGGTATCCCTCCGACGAGCAGCTCGCCGCCGGTTACGGCCACGACAACCTGCGCGTCTTCGGGTCGGTTTCGGTGGGGGCGCTCAAAGGTTGGAACCCGACCGCACGCCGCATGGAGCACATCGTCGACATGCGCCGCCGCGAAGCTACGATCCGCGCCCGCGGGCCGCTGCGCACCGTCGTCGACATGCGCGTCGAGGGTTGGAAGTACGGCGGCCGCGAAATCGACATGACGTCGCGTTATATCCTCTACGGCGGCGGTGCGGTCGTCAAGGTCGAGAATTTCATCGAGGGCGAGGGGGCCGACAGTTTGGAGTTCGCCACCGGCGTCATGAAGATTCTCGACAACAAGGTGCTCATCACCCGCGACAACGAGCGTTGCGTGTTGGAGACCGTCGGCTGCGACTATCCCGAGAACGACAAGTCCAAATGGGAGCCCGAGACCGTGGGGCTGGCCGTGTGGCTTCCGGCCCGGCAGGTCGTCTCGCAGACCGACGACGCGGCCAGCTACCTCTGCCAGCTCCGTCCCGTCGGCGGGCGCATCGACTATTGGTTCGTCATGGGGTGGCGCAAGAGCGCCTTCATCGCGGCGGCCGACGGCGAGGATTGGTTCGACACCTTCCGGCGCTGCCATACTTCGCCCGATGCCGCGCCGGGTTTCCGGCCCTATGCCGAAGCTGCGGTCGAGCGGCTGAATTAGACTCCGGCAGGGCTTCCCGTCGAAAAATCCCTGCTTTGTGTCAAAAAATCCTGCTTTCGTCGGTTCGTTCTGCGTACATTTGTATGATTCATAACAACTACTGAAACTCATTTACGATTCCATGAACTTGAAACACATCCTGATGTCGCTCGCCGCCGCGGCATCCTTGGCCGCCTGCGACTGCTGCGCGGACCGTTCCGGCGCGGCTCTTCCGTTCGACATGCCGCAGGTTGCGCGGCCCGTCATTCCCGCACGTTCGGCCAGCGTCGCCGACTTCGGCGGCGTGGGCGACGGCTCCACGCTCTCGACCGAGGCTTTCGCCAAGGCCATCGCTTCGCTTTCGGAGCAGGGCGGCGGCCGCGTCGTCGTTCCCGCGGGCGTCTGGTATACGGGCCCCATCGAGTTGAAGGACAACATCGAGCTGCATCTCGAACGCAACGCCATGATCGTTTTCAGCGATGACAAGTCGCTCTATCCCCTCGTGCAGATCACTTTCGAGGGTCTCAACACGTGGCGCTGCCAGTCGCCGATTTCGGCCACCCATGCCAAGAATATCGCCGTCACCGGCTTCGGCGTCATCGACGGCAACGGCGATGCGTGGCGCGCCGTCAAGCGCGGCAAGCTCACCGAGGGCCAGTGGCGTTCGAAGGTCCGCAGCGGCGGCATCGTCTCCGACGACGGCAATACGTGGTATCCCTCCGAGAGCTTCAAGTTCGGCGCCACGTCGGGTTCCGACCAGAACGTCTCCACCTGGGCCGACAGCAAGGAGGACTTCGAGCGCATGCGCGACTTCCTGCGTCCCGTGCTGGTGGCCATCCACCATTGCGAGAACGTGCTGATCGAGGGCGTCACGTTCCAGAATTCGCCTTGCTGGCACCTCCATCCCGCCATGTGCACCAATCTCATTGTCAACGACATCACCGTCCGCTGCCCCGACTACGCGCAGAACGGCGACGGCATCGACATCGAGTCGTGCAAGAACGTCGTCCTCACCGGTTCGCGCTTCGACGTGGGCGATGACGGCATCTGCATCAAGAGCGGCAAGGACAAGGCCGGCCGCGACCGCGGCATCCCGTGCGAGAACATCATCGTCGACGACTGCATCGTCTTCCACGGCCACGGCGGCTTCGTCGTCGGCAGCGAGATGTCGGGCGGCGTGAAGAACGTCAAGGTCTCCAACTGCACCTTCTCGGGCACCGACGTGGGCCTGCGCTTCAAGTCCACGCGCGGCCGCGGCGGCGTGGTGGAGAACATCCACATCGAGAACATCGCCATGAACAACATCATGCAGGACGCTCTGCTCTTCGACCTCTTCTACGGCGGCAAGTCGGCTTCGGAGGCCGTCGAGGAGGGTACCGGCGAGCCTACCGACATGGTGCTCAAGCCCGTCGACGAGACCACGCCCGCATTCCGCGACATCCATATCCGCAACGTCTGGTGCCGCGGCGCCCGCCGGGCCATGTTCTTCAACGGCCTGCCCGAGATGAACGTCGAGCGCGTCACCGTCGAGAACGCCCGCATCTACGCCCGCACGGGTGCCGAAATCTGCGAGTCGACCGACGTGCTGCTGCGCGACGTGACCGTCGTTCCCGAGCAGGGTCCCGCGTTGAAACTCAACAACGTCAAGAAGTTCCGCGCCGAGGAGTTCGCCTGCCCCGCAGGCTTGGAGTGCGCGCTTGTCGCCACGGGCAGCCGCAACCGCGACATCCTCGTCTCGTCGAAGGAGATTTCGACCGCCAACGCCTGCCTCTCGGCCGGTGCCCGGGAGGCCGTGACCATCGACGAATAGCATCCGCAAAATACCCGGCGATGAGTGGGAGGCTTCGGGCTTCTCACTCGTCGTCGTATAAAGCATAGCGACCATGAAACTGAAAAATATCTTCGCCGCCCTGCTGTTGCTGTGTGCGGCACAGGGTTCCCGGGCCGCCGGCGAGCCGGCAGTAAAAACGGCGGACGAAACGGCTGCGGCCGCCGCCGATACGCTGCACCTCTACCTCATCGGCGACTCCACGTGCGCCACCAAGAAACTCGACAAGGAGAACCCCGAGCGCGGTTGGGGCCACATGTTCCAGCCTCTGTTCGACGAGGCCGTCATCGTCGAGAACCACGCCACCAACGGGCGTTCCACCAAGTCGTTCCGCACCGAGGGCCGCTGGGCCCGCGTCCATGACAACCTGCGCCAGGGCGACTACGTCTTCATCCAGTTCGGCCACAACGACCAGAAAATCAAGGATTCGACCCGTTATTCTTCGCCCGGGCAGTATGCCGAGAATTTGCGGCGCTACGTCCGCGAGACCCGCGCCAAGGGGGCTACGCCCATCCTCCTCACGCCCATCGTGCGGCGGAACTTCGTCGACGGTGTGCTGACCGACACCCACGGCGACTATCCCGCCCAGGTGCGCCGCGTGGCCGCCGAGGAGGGCGTCGCCTTGCTCGACTTGGAGCCGCTCACGCGCGAGTGGGTCGCTTCGCTGGGCGACGAGGCTTCGCGGCAGTACTTCATGTGGGTCGCTCCCGGCACCTGCCCGCTCTATCCCGACGGCCGCCAGGACGACACGCACCTCAACGTGCGCGGCGCCCACGTCGTGGCCCGTATGGTGGGCGAGTGCCTGCGCAAGGAGGTGCCCGCTTTGGGCGCACGGTTCCACGACTGCGATTTCGTCGTGGCCAAGGACGGTTCGGGCGACTTCTTCACCCTCACCGAGGCCGTGGCCGCCATCCCCGACTTCTGCAACGCCACTACTTCCGTCGTCGTCTGCCCCGGCGTCTACCGTGAGAAGGTCTCCATCCCCGCCACCAAGCGCAACGTCAGACTCTCGGGCCGCGGCAAGGCCGTCGTTTCGTGGGACGACTACGCTTCCAAGGTCGGTGCCACGGGTCATAACAAGGGTACGTCGGGTTCGTCGACCGTCTACTTCGGCGGCGACCATTGGTTCGTCGAGAACCTCACGTTCGAGAACACCGCCGGCCGCGTCGGCCAGGCCGTGGCCGTGCAGTGCCTCGGTTCCGACCTGCGCTTCGTCGGGTGCCGGTTCCTCGGCGACCAGGATACGCTCTACCTCCACGGCGTGGGCAATCACGACGGCAGGGAGGTGACCCTCAATTCGTTCTGCATCTTCGACAATTGCTATGTCGAGGGCACCACCGACTTCATCTTCGGCTCGGCCGCCGCTCTGTTCCGGCATTGCGAGATCCGGTCCAAGGCCAATTCGTTCATCACCGCCGCTTCTACCTGCAAGGGCCAGCCCGCAGGCTTCATCTTCGAGGATTGCAGCCTCACGGCCGACGATGGCGTCACGGCCTGCTACCTGGGGCGCCCCTGGCGCGACCATGCGCAGACCTTCTTCTTCGATTGTTGCTTCGGCGCCCACATCCGGCCCGAGGGGTGGCACGACTGGAACAAGCCCCACGCCCATAAGACCGTCAGCTACGGCGAGTCCGGTTGCTATGGCCCCGGTGCCGACGCCGGCAGTCGCGTGAAATGGGCGCGGCAGCTCTCCGCCAAGGAGGCCGCCCGGGTCGTCGGACGCTTCGAGTCCTGCACCCGTTAGCCCGCCTTTTCCCACCGAACCGCCGAACGCATGAAACGTTTTTCGACAACATACCTCGCAGTGCTTCTGTCGTGGTTCTGCGGCGCCGCTTCGGTCGCCGCCGCCGAGCCGCCGCAGTGCATCTTCCAGTATTATTCCGCCACCGACGGCCTCACGCACGACCGCATCGCCGACATCTTCACCGATTCGCGCGGGTTCGTGTGGGTCTGCACCTGGTACGGCGTGAGTCGCTTCGACGGTTATGCGTTCCGCAATTTCAGCACTTCGCCCGGCGACTTCTCGCCTTTGTCGCACCACCGCTTCGTCTCGGTCAGCGAGGATAGTTGCGGGCACCTGTGGTTCATCACCTACAACCTCCACGTCTACCGGTTCAACCGCTATACCGAGCAGTTCGAGGACGTCGCGGCGCTCATCGAGGGCTTCGACGCCAAGCATTACCGCGCCACCCACTGCCTCCACGACGCTTGCGGCGGTACGTGGGTCGCCATCGCCGGTCTGGGCGTCGTGCGCTTCGCCGCGACGCCCGATGCCGCTCCCGCGCGGGTCGATGCCGTGTTCGATATTCTCTCTCTGGGTGGCGATGTCTCGGCCATGTTCCTCGACGACTGCGGCACAGCTTGGATTTCGGCCGACGACGGACGCCTCGGCCGCGTGCCGGCCGACGACCGGTCGCAGGTCCGGCCGGTCTGCACGCTCTCCGCACCGGCTTTCGACTTCGCGGCCGACAGCGCCGACCTCTATTGCGTCGCACCGCAGGAGGTGGTCCGCATCTCGCGTAGCGATGCCCGCGTCTCGCGGTTGCAGGGCCGGGGTGCCGAGTTTTCGGCCATCGTCGCCGATTCGGTGCGGCGCAGGGTCTACGTCGGGTCGCAGGCCGGCGAGTTGTTCCGGGTGGCCGGGGCGCAGCTCGAACGGTTGACGCCCCGCGGGGCGAAGCTCGGGCGCATCCGCTCCCTCGCCGCCGATTCGCACGGCGTGGTGTGGGTCACCACGCCCGAGGCCGGCATCACGCGTTACCGGCCCGAAACCAACGATTGCAAGCATTTCCGGCAGGAGCCCTACACCGTCTCCTACAACATCGACACCCTCACCCGCATCGCCGAGGGCGGCGGGCATCTGTGGATCAAGATGAACCAGTACGGGTTCGGTTACTACGACCGGGAGAAGGACGTCGTCGAGCCGTTCTACAACGATCCCCGCCGGCCCGATTGCCTGATGACCAACGCCGTGGTGCGCTTCGCCGTCCACGGCAACGTGCTGTGGCTCTCCACCTACTACGAGCGCGGGTTGCGCAAGGCGGTGCTCCTCGACCAGCCCGCCGAGGTCTTCACGCTCGATTCTTCTTCCGGGAGGGCTTTCCGGGGCGAGGTGCGCGCCTTGCTCCGGGATAGCCGCGGGCGCATTTGGGCCGGTACGCGCGACGGCGAACTGATCGTCTTCGACGCCGATTTGCACCCCGTCTACCGCTTCCCGCAGCAGAACGTCGGCATGATTTACGCCCTCAAGGAGGACAGCGCCGGCAACGTCTGGGTCGGCACCAAGGGCCACGGGCTCTATCGGCTCACGCCGCGCGGCAGCGACTTCGCCGTCAGCCGTTTCGTCCATTCGGCCGCCGACCCCTGGTCGCTCAACGACGATCAGGTCTATTCCGTCGAGGAGGACGCGCAGGGCCGCATCTGGGTGGCTACCTACGGCGGCGGCATCGATGTGTTGGACGACCCCGTCCGCGGGCGTTTCGTCCATGCCGGCAACCTCTTGCGGCGTTATCCCCGCCAGGAGGCGGGCCGCGTGCGTTGGCTGCTCTCCGACGGACCCAACCGCATGTTGGCCGCCACGGTCGACGGTCTCCTGATTTTCGACCCCGGCGAGAGTTACAAGCAGATGCGGTTCCGCCTCGTGCAGAAGATTCCGGGCGATGCCGCGTCGTTGGGCAACAACGACATCATCCACATCTTCAAGGATTCGCAGGGCCGCGTCTGGCTGGCTACCTACGGCGGCGGTCTGAACCGCATCGAGGGTTACGACGACGAGGGCGTGCCTTGGTTCCGGTGCTACGACCTTTCCGACGGCCTGCCCGGCAATATCTGCATGGCCATCACCGAGGATTCGCAGGGCGATTTGTGGGTCTCGACCCACAACGCCGTCTCGCGCTTCGACGTCGGGCGCGAGGTCTTCACCACCTACCGTCTCTACGACGGCATGCACAACGCCGTGTTGAGCGAGGCCACCGCTTCGACGGCACCCGACGGCGACGTGCTCTTCGGCGGCGGGCGGCGTATCTACCGCTTCGATTCCCATCGCACCCAGTTGTCCGAGGCCGATTGCAACCTCCGGTTCACCGGGGTCACCGTGCGTAACCGCCCCGTTGCCGTCGGACCCGCTTCTCCCTTGGACGTCGCCGCTTCCGAGGCCCGCGGCATCGTCCTGCCGTACGACTACACCAATTTCCGCGTCGAGTTTTCCGCGCTCAACCACGCCTTGCAGCACGTCGTCGGTTACATGTACCGGTTGGAGGGTTACGACCTCGACTGGAACCTCTCGGGCGCCGTCAACCGGGCTTCCTATTCCAACGTTCCCCCGGGCGACTACACCTTGCATGTCAAGGCGCTGGTCGGCAATTCCGAGACCGGCGACAATGGCATCCGCTTGCGTATCACCGTGTTGCCGCCTCCTTGGCTGACTTGGTGGGCCAAGATGCTCTATGCTTTGTTGGTCTTGATTGCCGCCGGCATCGCCTACCGGGTCATCTGTTCCTTCATCCGCATCCGCCGGGCCGCCAGCGTCGAGAAGGGTCTCACCGACCTCAAGCTGCGCTTCTTCACGGACATCTCCCACGAGTTGCGCACGCCCCTCACGCTCATCCTCGGCGGCATCGAGGACGTGCAGCGCCACGACCGGCTTTCGCCGCGCGGCGAGAACAGCCTCACGCTCGCACATCGCAACGCCAAGCGTATGTTGGCCCTTATCAACCAGTTGCTCGATTTCCGCAAGATCGTCAAGGAGAAGATGGAGTTGAAAATCTCGCGCGTGGACCTCGTGCCCGTGGTCGAGAATGCCCTCGACGACTTCCGCGAGATGGCCGACGAGCGCCGCATCGAGCTGTTGTTCACCGTCTCGCGCCGTTCGGTGCTCGTGTGGGTCGATACCGAGCGCATCGAGAGCGTCATCTACAACCTGCTCTCCAATGCCTTGAAGTTCACCCCCGCAGGCGGTAAAATCGAGGTCATCGTCACCCAGCGCGACGCCGAGGAGTGCGTCACGCTCATCGTCCGCGACAACGGCATCGGCATCCCGCGCGACAAGCAGGGGCAGATTTTCGAGCGTTTCGTCCAGGCTTCGCGCGCCGTGGACAGCAGCATGAAGGGTTCGGGCATCGGGCTCTCGCTCTGCCGCGAAATCGTGGCCTTGCACCACGGCGAAATCTGCGTCGAGAGCACTCCCGGCGTGGGTTCGGCCTTCACCGTGAAGCTCCGCATGGGCAACGCCCATTTCGGCATGGAGCAGATCGACTTCACGGGGGCCGCTTCGGGCGACGACGCCCAGGCCTACATGGTCAGCGACTTCACGCCCGTCGGCAGCCAGCGCCGCACCGACGTCGTGCCGCCCAAGGATGCGCAGAAGATTCTGTTGGTGGAGGACAACCGCGAGCTGCGCGTCTTCATCTACAACAACCTGATCGACACCTACGCCGTCATCGAGGCCGACGACGGGGTCGAGGCCCTGGAAAAGATACGCAGCGAGCTGCCCGACATCATCGTCACCGACCTGATGATGCCCCGCATGGACGGCATCGAGCTGACGGACCGGGTGCGCCACGACTTCTCCATCAGCCATATCCCCATCGTCATGCTCACGGCGCGCCATTCGCCCGACGACCGGTTGAAAGCCATGGAGTTCGGCGCCGACGGCTACATCACCAAGCCCTTCAGCATCGAGCTCCTGCTGGCGCGCATCGACAACCTGCTGACGCGGCGCCGCACCCTCTTCGAGAAGTTCTCCGCCCAGTCGGCCCGCAACAAGGTCGCCGAGCTGGTGGTCGACGACGTCGTGGTCACCGACCGCGACGAGGAGTTCATGAAGGAGGTCATGTCGTGGTTCGGCAAGAACATCGAGAATTCCGACCTCACCATCGACCAGCTCGCCTCGCACCTCGGACTGGGCCGCACCACCATGTACAACAAGCTCAAGAGCCTCACGGGCAAGTCGCCCGTCGAGCTGCTCAAGGAGTACCGCATCACCAAGGCCAAGATGTTGCTGCGCACGGGGCAGTTCTCCGTCTCGGAGGTGGCCTACAAGGTCGGGTTCTCCGACCCGGGCTACTTCAGCCGCTGTTTCCGCGAGCAGTTCCGCATGTCGCCCGCCGAATATCTTAAGACACACAATATCAAACAGAACCAAGACCCAAAATAAGATGAAACGAACCTTACTCTTCGCAGTCTCCGCACTGCTGTTGCTCTCCGCTTCCTGTTCGGGGAGCCGTTCGCTCCTCGACAGCGACAAACCCCTGGCCGTGCGCATGATCGAGAGCGAAATGGCCCGCCATCCGTCGCCCGCGACGCTCGACGGCATCGCTCCCGGCAAAATCAAGTGGAACTACACCTCGGGCCTCGAACTGCTGGCTTTCATCCATGCCGGCGACACCTACGACCGCCCCGATTTCTACGACTATGCCCTGCGTTACTACGACACCATCGTGCGTCCCGATGCGTCGGTAATCACCTATGTCAAAGAGAAATACAACCTCGACCACGTCTGCCCAGGCCGGCCGCTCTTCATCATCGCCGAGCGTACGGGCGAAGCGCGTTATACGCAGGTGCTCGACACGCTCTTCAGCCAGTTGGAGGGGCATCCGCGCAACGACGACGGCGGTTTCTGGCACAAGCAGGTCTATCCCCATCAGATGTGGCTCGACGGCCTCTACATGGCCGAGCCTTTCTATGCCGAGTATGCCGTGAGCAAGATGGGCCGAAGCGAGTTGTTCCCCAGTCTGAAAGCCGACATCGTGCGCCAGTTCGTGTTGGTCGCCAAGCACACCTACGACCCGGCCACGGGGCTCTACCGCCATGCCTGCGACGTCGCGCGCGAGCAGTTCTGGTGCGACAAGACTACCGGCCAGACGCCCCATGCCTGGGGTCGTGCCATGGGTTGGTATGCCATGGCCATCGTCGAGACGCTGCAATATCTCGGTGTCGACGAGACCACGCAGCCGATGGTCGATATTCTGAACCATATCTATGACGTGCTGCCCAAGTTCGCCGACCCCGCTACGGGCATGTGGTACCAGGTGCTCGACCAGCCCGGCCGCGAGGGCAACTACCTCGAAGCCACGGGTTCGATCATGTTCGTCTACGCCATGCTCAAGGGCGTGCGCCTGGGGTATCTCCCCGCCGGGCTGCAGCCCGAAGCCATGCGTCTCTACGAACGCTTCGTCGAGCGCTTCGTGCGCGAGAACGAGGACGGCACCATCTCCATCACCGATTGCTGCGCCGTGGCCGGTCTCGGCGGCGCCAGCCGGCGCGACGGGACGTTCGACTATTACATCTCCGAGCCCATCATCGAGAACGACTGCAAGGGCGTCGGTCCCTTCATCTGGGCATCGATGGAGTACGACCGGGCGCGCGGCAAGTAGGCGGTCCGTTTCCCCGAAGCTTTTCCCTCCCAGGGCGTTGTCCCGGGAGGGATTTTTTTGTCTGTTCCGACACGGCCGCGTGCAAGACGGGAACCGAAATATTCCTTATCTTCGCCCCGGCAACTTCACTACGCCCAGAGTGATGCAGGTTAAGGCTTGCACCAGCGCGGTTGGTAGATTCAGCAATCCGCTACTCTTTGTTTGTCGCTTTTTGTGCCGCAGGAAAAGGGGTAGTTGACTATTCCAGTCTGCCGCAGAGCCGAGAACAATTCAAAATGCACAACTTCGCTCCCGCTCGGCAAAGCCTGCAAGCAGTCTCTGCCCTCGCTTAATCGCGAAGTTGTGCATTGTTTGTTCCCTCTCTGCGTCATTCCTCCGAGCGATTGCTTTCAGCGCCTGCTACGGGCTGCCGCTTCCGGCAGACGGGAGATTTGGTGAATGCCGGCGTAAATGGCTATTGTTGGACGTCGTCGACTCACGTCTCCGAAGATGTGACCGTAAGCAATCTGGACTTCACGGCCCATCGCATATCGCCGATGTACGACTGGTATCGCACCAATGCTTACTCCGTGCGCTGCGTCCAAGCATCTGCCTGAAGTTGCCTTTTCGAGCCTGGCCGGATACCTGCATTTGGGCCCGGCGGGCATAAAAAGGCACCGCCCGACCATTGGTCGAGCGGTGCTCCCGAAGGATGTGAGTTGCGTCTTCATCCCAGTGTCCGAGCTCCAGCGTAGTACTCGGACAAT
>JAIDUZ010000043.1 GCA_029059935.1 Alistipes sp. | reverse complement strand
GTTCTGAACCTGCGTGTTTTGAAAGTAATCCCCGAGAGCAACCTCATCCTCGTGAAGGGTTCGATTCCGGGTGCCAAAGGTGCTTATTTAACAATCGAAAAATAGTCATGGAATTAGCTGTTTTGAACACACAAGGAAAGGAAACGGGTCGTAAGGTAACCCTTTCGGACGCTGTTTTCGGCGTGGAGGCTAATGACCACGCTATTTATCTCGACGTCAAGCAGTATCTGGCCGATCAGCGGCAGGGTACCCACAAGGCCAAGCAGCGCAACGAGGTCGCAGGTTCCACTCGCAAGCTCAAGCGCCAGAAGGGTACGGGCGGCGCTCGTGCCGGTAGCATCAAGTCGCCTCTGTTCCCCGGCGGCGGTCGCATCTTCGGCCCCGTGCCTCGCGACTATAGCTTCAAGCTCAACAAGAAGCTCAAGCAGCTGGCTCGCCGCAGCGCCTTGACTTACAAGGCTCAGGCCAACGCCATCTGCGTGTTGGAGCCGGTGAAGCTCGATGCTCCGAAAACCAAAACGATGATCGCCATCGCCGAGGCGCTCAAGGTCTCGGATAAGAAAGTCTTGCTGGTTCTGCCCGAGGGCAACGCCAACGTGCAGCTCTCGTGCCGCAACATCCCCAACGTACAGCCCGTCTTGGCTCAGAACGTCTGCACCTACGACGTGATGAACGCTTCGGCTGTCGTCTTGGTGGAGGGGGCCGAGAACGTTCTCAACACTTTGTTAGCTTAAAAAACGCAAGTACAATGGAAATTATTATTAAGCCGGTTCTGACCGAGAAAATGACGATTCAGGGCGAAAAGTTGAATCGCTACGGTTTTATCGTTGACGTGCGGGCTAACAAGCTGCAGATTCGCAATGCCGTAGAGCAGATGTACAACGTCGTCGTGACGGATGTGAACACCGTCAACTACATGGGCAAGCAGAAGAGCCGCTACACCAAGGCCGGTCTGCTGGAAGGTCGCGCCAACAACTTCAAGAAGGCGATCGTGACCCTGAAAGACGGAGACAAGATCGATTTTTACAGTAATATCTAACGAAGATGGCAGTAAGAAAATTTAAGCCTGTTACCGCAGGTACGAGACATAAGATTATCGGCACGTTCGACGAGATCACCAAGTCGACGCCGGAGAAGTCGCTGCTCAGCCCCAAGAAGAGCACGGGCGGTCGCAACAACACGGGTAAGATGACCGTCCGCTACATCGGCGGCGGCCACAAGCAGATGTACCGCAACGTCGACTTCAAGCGTGCCAAGGACGGCATCGCCGCCACTGTCAAATCGATCGAGTACGACCCCAATCGTACCGCCCGCATCGCATTGCTGGTATACGCCGACGGCGAGAAGAGCTACATCATCGCGCCCAACGGCCTCCAGGTCGGTCAGACCGTCATGAGCGGCGCAGGCGTCGCTCCCGAGGTGGGCAACACGCTCTTCCTGAGCGAGATTCCCCTCGGTACGGTCGTCCACAACATCGAACTCTACCCGGGTCAGGGTGCCGCCATGGCGCGCTCTGCCGGTTCGTATGCTCAGCTGTTGGCTCGCGAGGGCAAATTCGCCATCATCAAGCTGCCTTCGGGTGAGACTCGTATGGTACTCGTAACTTGCCGCGCTACGGTGGGTGTCGTGTCGAACGTCGACCACAACCTCGAAAGCTCCGGCAAGGCAGGTCGTGAGCGTTGGCTCGGCCGCCGTCCCCGCAACCGCGGTGTCGTGATGAACCCCGTGGATCACCCGATGGGTGGTGGCGAAGGCCGTGCTTCGGGTGGTCATCCCCGGTCGCGCAAGGGTCTGTTGGCCAAGGGTTACAAGACCCGCAACCCGAAGAAGACGACCTCGAAGTTTATTATTTCCAAGAAGAAAAAATAATTAAATAAGAGTACATAATGAGTCGTTCATTGAAGAAGGGACCGTTCATCGATCCCAAGCTCGAAGCGAAAATCGTCGCGTTGACCGAGGGCAACAAGAAGGCCGTCGTGAAGACGTGGTCGCGTGCCAGCATGATCTCGCCCGATTTCGTGGGCCAGACCGTCGCCGTGCACAACGGTAACAAGTTCATCCCGGTATACGTAACTGAGAACATGGTAGGACACAAGCTCGGTGAGTTCGCCCCCACGCGCAACTTCCGCGGTCACGCCGGCAACAAGAAAAAATAGTAGAAAATGGGTGCAAGAAAAGCAATGACAGCCAAGAAATTGCAGGCTGAAAAGAAACAGAAGGCGATCGCCATCATGCGTGATTGCCCGACCTCTCCCCGCAAGATGCGCCTCGTAGCCGACATCATCCGCGGCGTGGAGATCAACAAGGCATTGGGCATCCTTCGCTATTCCAAGAAGGAGGCGTCGATCCGCATGGAGAAACTCCTCAGGTCGGCCATCGCCAACTGGGAGGCCAAGAACGAGGGCGAGCGTCTCGAAGACGTGAAGCTCTGCGTCAAGGAAGTGTTCGTAGACTGCGGCCGCATGCTGAAGCGCATTCAGCCGGCGCCCCAGGGTCGTGCGCACCGCATTCGCAAGCGCTCTAACCATGTGACGATCGTAGTGGACAAAGTCGTAACCGTAGAAAACAAGTAATCAGATGGGACAGAAAGTTAATCCGATAGCAAATCGTCTCGGTATCATCCGCGGTTGGGATTCCAACTGGTTCGGCGGCAAGGACTTCTCCGACAAGCTCGTCGAGGACGCCAAGATCCGCAAGTATCTGAATGTCCGTCTGGCCAAGGCGAGCATCTCGAAGATCATCATCGAGCGCACGTTGAAGTTGGTTACGGTCACCATCTCCACGGCCCGTCCCGGCATCATCATCGGCAAGGGCGGCCAGGAGGTCGACAAGCTCAAAGAGGAGTTGAAGAAGCTCACCGGCAAGGAGATCCAGATCAACATCTTCGAGGTCAAGCGTCCCGAGGTCGACGCCGTCATCGTGGGTCAGAACATCGCCCGCCAGCTGGAAGGCCGCGTGTCGTTCCGCCGCGCCGTGAAGACCGCCGTCGCTTCGACCATGCGCATGGGCGCCGAGGGCATCAAGATTCAGGTCGCCGGCCGTGTCGGCGGCGCCGAAATGGCCCGCACCGAAACCATCAAGGAGGGTCGTATTCCGCTGCATACGTTCCGTGCCGACATCGACTACTGCCTGACCGAGGCCCTCACCAAGGTCGGTATCCTCGGCGTCAAGGTGTGGATTTGCCAGGGTACGGTCTACGGCAAGCGCGACATCTTCGAAATCGCCGGTGCTTCGGCCCAGGCCGCTTCGGGCGATCGCGGCGAGCGTCGCGGAGGCCGCGGTGGCGACCGTCGCGGCGGTGAGCGCCGCGGAGGACGTCGTGGCGGCGAGCGTCGCAACAACAATCAGTAGTAAGTAGGACCTTTTAAAGCAAGACAAACATGTTACAGCCGAAAAAGACCAAGTTTAGAAGAATGCAGAAAGGCCGTATGAAAGGTTTGGCTCAGAGAGGCAACCAGCTTGCATACGGATCGTTCGCAATCAAGGCACTTGAATCGACCTGGATCACGGGTCGCCAGATAGAGGCCGCACGTCAGGCCATCACCCGTTACATGAAGCGCGAGGGTCAGCTCTGGATCCGCATCTTCCCCGACAAACCCATCACGAAGAAGCCCGCCGAGGTGCGTATGGGTAAGGGTAAGGGTAATCCCGAAGGTTTCGTGGCTCCCGTTACGCCGGGCCGCATCCTCTTCGAGGCCGAGGGCGTGCCCCTGGCCGTTGCGCAGGAGGCTCTCCGCCTGGGTGCCCAGAAACTGCCCATCACCACCAAGTTCATTGTACGACGCGACTACGTCGAAACCACAATTTAAGGGAACATCAAGATGAAAAGTGCAGAAATCAAGGATATTTCGATCAAGGACCTCGAAGAGCGCATCGAGACCGAAAAGGTCCAGCTCGCCAAGCTGAAGGTGCAGCACGCGGTGTCCCCCGTCGAGAACCCGTCGATCATCAAGAAGAACCGCAGAGATATAGCTCGCATGCTGACCGTCCTGCGTCAAAAAAACGCCAAATAAGCAACAACTATGGAAAGAAATCTTAGAAAAGAGCGTATCGGGGTGGTTGTCAGCAACAAGATGGAGAAAACCATTGTGGTTGCCGTTGCACGCAAGGTGAAGCATCCTATCTACGGCAAGTTCGTCAACAAGACGACGAAGTTCGTCGCCGAGTCGCTCGACGAGACTTGCAAGGAGGGCGATACCGTGCGTATCATGGAGACGCGCCCGCTGAGCAAGACGAAGCGTTGGAGATTAGTACAAATCATTGAAAGAGCCAAGTAATTATGATACAGCAGGAAAGTAGACTCGTAGTAGCCGACAACAGCGGCGCGAAGGAGGTTCTTTGCATCCGCGTGCTCGGCGGTACGAAGCGTCGCTACGCTTCCATCGGCGACAAGATCGTGGTCGCCGTGAAGAGCGCTTCTCCCTCGGGCGATGTCAAGAAGGGCGCCGTTTCGAAGGCTGTCGTCGTTCGTACGACCAAGGAGATCCGCCGTGCCAACGGTTCGTACATTCGTTTCGACGACAATGCCGTGGTGCTGCTCAACAACCAGGGTGAGATGCGCGGTACCCGTATCTTCGGTCCCGTGGCCCGCGAGCTGCGCGACCAGTACATGAAGATCATCTCCCTCGCACCCGAAGTATTGTAACCATAAAAACGATTTCGGATATGTCAGTCAAATTACATATTAAGAAAGGGGATACGGTTTACGTCAACGCCGGCGACAGCAAGGGCCAGCAGGGCAAGGTCCTGAAGGTCGACGTCGAGAAGCAGCGTGCCATCGTCGAGGGCGTGAACCTGTGCAAGAAGGCCACCAAGCCCAATGCCAAGAACCCCCAGGGAGGTATCGTCGAGCAGGAGGCTTCGATCCATATCTCCAATTTGCAGGTCATCGACCCCAAGAGCGGCAAGCCCACGCGTATCGGCCGCAAAACAGATGACAAAGGTAAATTAGTTCGTTACGCTAAAAAGTCAGGGGAGGAGATCAGATAATGGCATACGTACCTACACTCAAAACACAGTATAAGGAGCAGATCATGCCTGCCCTTATGAAGGAGTTCGGTTACTCCAGCATCATGCAGTGCCCGAAGCTCACCAAGATCGTCATCAACCAGGGCATGGGCCAGGCCGTCGCCGACAAGAAGCTCATCGACGTCGCCGAGGCCGAGTTGACGCAGATTACGGGTCAGAAGGCCGTGCAGACGCGTTCGCGCAAGGACATCTCCAACTTCAAGTTGCGTAAGGGCATGCCCATCGGCGTGCGCGTTACGTTGCGCGATGCCAAGATGTACGAGTTCTTGGAGCGTCTGATCGCCGTCGCCCTCCCGCGTATCCGCGACTTCAAGGGCATCAACGAGAAGTTCGACGGCCAGGGCAACTATACCCTCGGCATCACCGAGCAGATCATCTTCCCGGAAATCGACATCGACAAGATCACCAAGATTTTCGGTATGGAGATTACCTTCGTCACCACGGCCAAGACCGACGAGGAGGCCTACGCCTTGCTCCGCGAGTTCGGCCTGCCTTTCAAGAACGCTAAAAAGAACTAAGCCATGGCAAAAGAATCGATGAAAGCGCGTGAGGTGAAGCGCCAGAAGCTCGCCAACCGCTATGCTCATAAGCGCGAGGAGATTGCAGCCAAGGTGAAGGCCGGCGAAATGGACCACGAGGAGGCTTGGATCGCTTTGTCCAAGTTGCCCCGCAACTCCAATCCCATCCGCCAGCACAACCGTTGCAAGATCACGGGTCGTCCCAAGGGTTACATCCGCTTGTTCGGCATCAGCCGTATCCAGTTCCGCGAGATGGCCTCCAAGGGTCTGATTCCGGGCGTTACCAAGGCAAGCTGGTAGCCGCTTAGCCCGGGAGGAGGGGAGCCCCTCTTCCCGGGTTGCATTATTCGGTCCGCAGTTCCGGATTGCGGATTCCCGCCGTCCCTCTCCTTGGGCGGCAAGGGTTGGATTCGGATGGGTGTTGAGCCCGGGAGACAGTGTGGGTCGGTTCGTAAGTCGGGACTTCGAATCGCCGGCCTTGAATTTCCGTCTCGGAAGAGTCGAACCCTATACGGGTGCCGAACCCGTGTAGTACGGTTGCAAAATCGGAGAAAGTGCCGCCGCAAGCGGTAACTTTCCGGTGGCGGAGCCGTCCGAAAGAGTCGGCATTTGTTACGGATTTCCCGCACGGCCATGGTTCCGACCCGGCCCGGCGGCGGGAATCGGTACGGAAACATGTTGGCAGCGAAACGGGTGCTGACATGCTCCGTTTTCCGGACCGCCCGACAAAAGGCCTAAAAAACAAGACCCTAAGTTGGCCGTTCGGAAAATAATTAGTATATTTGCGCGCTTGTACCCGCGAGATACCCCCGAACGCACACGCATGAGGAGGACCCGAGCGGGCGGAAGCGACAATAACAACAAACTCAAAACATTAATTTTAACTTCTATTCGTTATGACTGATCCTATCGCGGACTTTCTGACCAGAATTAGAAACGCAGTGAAAGCCAACCACAAGGTGGTTGAAGCTCCTGGCTCGAAAATTAAGCAGGCCATCACCAAGATTCTCTACGACCAGGGTTACATCCTGGCCTACAAGTTCGACACCGACGAGAAGGGCCACCCCACCATCAAGATCGCTCTGAAGTGGGACGCCGCCACCAAGACCAACGCCATCAAGAACCTCAAGCGCGTCAGCCGTCCGGGTCTGCGCCGCTATGCGTCGGTTTCGGAGATGCCCCGCGTGCTGAACGGCCTGGGCATCGCCATCCTCTCCACCTCCAAGGGCATCATGACCGATGCCGAGGCCCGCAAGGAGAACGTCGGCGGCGAGGTGCTGTGCTACATCTACTAATCGGAAAACACTAAACACAACAGAACAATGTCAAGAATCGGTAAATTACCTGTAAACTTGCCCGCCGGCGTGACCGTGGAGGTCGCCGCCGACAATACGGTAAGCGTGAAAGGACCGCTCGGGACGCTGAGTCAGAAAGTCGACTCGGACATCAAGGTAGAGGTCGGCACGCACAAGGACCCCCACACGGAGAAGGAAATCCCCGCCGTGCTCGTGTCGCGTCCGACCAACCAGCCGCGCCATCGTTCGCTGCACGGTCTCTACCGCGCGCTCATCAACAACATGGTGGTCGGCGTGTCGAAGGGCTACGAAATCCAGCAGGAGCTGGTCGGCGTAGGTTTCAAGGCCGAGGTCAAGGGCCAGGTGCTCGAAATGAGCCTCGGCTATTCGCACGATACCCACTTCATGCTGCCCAAGGAGGTGACCGCCACGGCCGTCACGGAGAAGAAGGGCAACCCCATCGTGACGCTCAAGTCCATCGACAAGCAGCTCGTGGGCCAGGTCGCCGCCAAACTGCGTTCGCTGCGCAAGCCGGAGCCGTACAAGGGCAAGGGTATCAAGTTCGTAGGCGAGCAGCTGCGTCGCAAGGCCGGCAAATCGGCAGGTGCTAAATAGTAAATAGTCTGAAATTATGTCACTGAACAAGATAGAAAGAAGAGAGAGGATCAAGATGCGTATCCGCAAGATCGTCAGCGGTACGCCCGAACAGCCTCGCATGACTGTATTCCGCAGCAACAAGCAGATTTACGTACAGTTTATCGACGACCTCGCCGGCGTGACCCTCGCCACGGCTTCGTCGCTCGACAAGGAGGTAGCCTCCGCCGTCGCCGGCAAGACCAAGTGCGAAGTCGCCGCTTTGGTCGGCAAGCTCGCCGCCGAGCGCGCCGTCGCCAAAGGCATCACCACCGTGGCGTTCGACCGCAACGGCTACCTTTATCACGGAAGAGTAAAACAGTTGGCCGAAGCAGCACGCGAAGGCGGTCTTAAATTCTAAGCATCATGTCGAATACCAACATAAAGAAAGTACGCACGAGCGACCTCGAGCTCAAAGATCGTCTCGTCAGCATTCAGCGTGTCACGAAGGTGACCAAGGGCGGCCGTACGTTCAGCTTCTCGGCCATCGTGGTCGTGGGCAACGAGGACGGCGTCGTAGGTTACGGTCTGGGCAAGGCTTCGGAAGTGCAGGCCGCCATCGCCAAAGGCGTGGAGGATGCCAAGAAGAACCTCGTCAAGATTCCCGTCATCAAGGGCACCATTCCCCACAAGCAGGAGTATCGCTACGGCGGTTCGCTCGTCATGATCCGTCCGGCCGCTCCCGGTACCGGTATCATCGCCGGCGGTGCCATGCGTGCCGTGCTGGAGTCGTTGGGCATCAAGAACGTGCTCGCCAAGAGCAAGGGTTCGTCGAACCCCCACAACCTGGTCAAGGCTACCATCGGCGCCCTCTGCGAGTTGCGCGACGCCCACAGCGTGGCCCGTCTGCGCGGCATCTCGATGGACAAGGTGTTTAACGGTTAATTTTTTACGGACAAATGGCAAAGTTGAAAATCACTCAGATCAAGAGCCGCATCGGTGCCACGGAGCGCCAGTGCAAGAATCTCGACGCGCTGGGTCTCAGAAAGATTAACGCAAGCGTCGAGCACGAGGATTCGGCCATCATCAAGGGCATGATCGAGCGCGTGAAGCACCTGGTCAAGGTCGAGACCGTAGCATAAGTTTAATTTCAAGAAGTACATTCAACGATGGAACTCAATAACCTCAAACCCGCAAAGGGTTCTACGCACCACGACAAACGTGTCGGCCGCGGTGCAGGTTCGGGCCACGGCGGTTACTCGACCCGTGGTAACAAGGGTGCGCAGTCGCGTTCGGGCTACTCGCGCAAACTGGGATTCGAGGGCGGTCAGATGCCCTTGCAGCGTCGTCTTCCGAAGTTCGGTTTCACGAACCTCAAGCGCGTGGAGTTCAAGCCCATCAACCTCTCGACGCTCGAAGAGCTGGCCGGTAAGAAGTCGCTTTCGGAGATTACGGTCGAGACGCTCGTCGGCGCAGGCTTCATCTCGTCGAACGACCGGGTGAAGATTCTGGGCAACGGTCAGTTGACCAAGGCGTTGACGGTCAAGGCCCACGCCTTCTCGAAGAGCGCCGCCGAAGCCATCGCGGCAGCCGGCGGCAGCGTCGAAAAACTGTAAGGAATCTTAGAATCCCACAATTATGAATCAGTATCTCGTTGTTGGCATCGTCTTCATAGTGGTCATCGCTATCCTGGCTGCCAACAAGAAATTGGTCGAAACGCTCAAGAATATCTACAAGATCGAGGAGTTGCGCAAGCGTGTCGTGTACACGATCGGGTTGCTCCTGGTCTACCGCTTGGGTAGTTTCATCGTGATTCCGGGCATCGATCCCAACGCCCTGGGCGAGGGATCGGCGTATGCCAGCCAGTTGGAGGGCAACGGACTTCTGGGTCTGTTGGACGTCTTCTCTGGCGGTGCATTCGGCAACGCCGCCATCTTTGCCCTCGGAGTCATGCCGTATATCACCGCTTCGATCGTCATCCAGCTCATGGGCATGATGATTCCGTATTTCCAGAAGATGCAGAAGGAGGGTGAGAGCGGCCGTCGTAAGATGAACCAGTGGACTCGGTTCCTCACCATCGGCGTCCTGTTGATCCAGGGTCCGGCCTACATCGCCAACCTCTTCCACCAGGTCCCCGGTGCGTTCGCTTACGAGAACAAATTCCTTTTCGTTGCCTATGCGACCACGATTCTCATCGCCGGCACCATGTTCGTCATGTGGCTCGGCGAGAAGATCACCGACAAGGGTATCGGCAACGGCATCTCGCTCATCATCATGATCGGTATCGTGGCACGTCTGCCCCACGCTCTGTTGGCCGAGGTCAACGCGCGTTTCCAGACCGCCTCGGGCAGCGCCATCATGTTGATTTTGGAGTTGGTGCTGTTGTTCCTCGTCTTCATGGCAACGATCGCTCTGGTGCAGGCCGTCCGCAAGGTCCCTGTCCAGTATGCGAAGCGTATCGTCGGCAATAAGCAGTACGGAGGCGTACGTCAGTACATCCCTCTGAAGATGAATGCCGCGAATGTGATGCCCATCATCTTCGCGCAGGCTCTGATGTTCATTCCGATGATGTTTACCGGTACGGCCTTCGCCGCTGCTTTCAGCTCGATGACCGGTTTCTGGTACAACTTCACGCTTGCAGTGTTGGTAATCGCCTTCACCTACTTCTACACGGCGATTATCGTCAACCCTCAAATGATGGCCGATGACATGAAGCGCAACGGCGGCTTCATCCCGGGAGTGAAACCGGGTAAGCAGACCGTGAA
>JAIDUZ010000042.1 GCA_029059935.1 Alistipes sp. | reverse complement strand
CATACGTCGTTACCGATGCTGACCGGCGGGAACTGGTCATACTGCTCCCGATCGGAAAAAAGCCCCTTGAGAAAGAGCCGAGGCGACGTGCTGACAAAACGTCGGACAGGATGATTTCCCAACCCGATGACCACATGCGGACCGATCGAACAGAATTTGCCTATCGTGGTACGGTGAACGATCGAATAATAGTTGACATAGGAATAATCTCCCAACACCGAATCACGAAAAATCACGCCGGAAGAGAGTGCGGTTTCTGCTCCGAACTGGTTACGGCCGGACAGAGAGACATTGCATCCCACATTCAAAGTAGGATACGCCCGTTTATACAACCATCTGTGAAACCGATCCGTCATAAGAGGTGGAATTTACTACAATAATAAGCCCGGTGCCATGCCTCGAAAACGACGGAAACGACCAGCGAAAGTGCCAACGTATACAGATTGAGACAGCCGCACGACCAGAACAGAGCGACCGCCGACAGATAGACGAACATGCTGTAAACCATGTTCACGACGACCTCCTTCACATAGTTGTGGCTGATGAGCACGACCGTACCCAGATAATAGCTGACATGACGGGCCAGGAAAAGCAGTCCCATAATCCAGTAGACGGGGATGGCGTTCAGCATTTCGGAAGAGAAAAACAGCAGAACGAACGGTTTCAGAAAAGCGCCGACACCGAAATAGATCAGCACTCCGGCGCCCGACGTCACCAGCAAGAGCTTACGGATAAATCCCCGGTTCTTGTTACGGTTGTAATAAGGGAACAGCACGTTGCTTATCGTGTAGAAGACGGTGGAGAGTACATTCACGATTTTGTCGACAAAATCGTAATAGGTCACCTCGGTCATGCCGAGCACGCTGCCGATGATGACGGTGTTCGTGCGGTCCTTGACAATGCCGGTGATGGAGGTCATCAGCAGTTTGGTCGATTCCTTCGTATGGAACAGCAGAACCTGCCGCGACGGCCAATGAAAAGAGACCGAAAATTTGTTCACGACGATATGGATGGCCGCCAGGGAAGTGACGATGGCCCCCACGCCGTTGATGATGGGAACCCACAAATAGTCGTCGGGACTTTTCACGACGAAAAAGATGAAAGAGACGAATATCAGTCGCCCGACGAACGAAAAAATCGCAATGTATTTCATCCGCTCGACGCCCTGAAAATACCAGACGGGGAACAGCCATTCGTAGACGCACATCCACATCGACAGAAGATAAAGCGCTCTGTACCTGCCGATTTCCGGCACAAGAAACAGCAACCACAACACGCCGAAGACAAGAATCAGAAAAAACGTCTTGGCGACATATACCGAGCTGAAAATCTGACTCACTTTCACCGGGTCATCACGATAGATGCTGATGCTTTTGGTGGCGGAAATATTGAAGCCCCAGTTGACGAATATGGCCAGATAGGCCACAATGGCCTGCGCATAGACGACCGTTCCGTAGGTCTCCTCGCCCAGGACGCGAACCAGATAGGGATAGGTAATCAGCGGAATAATCAGATTGCACAGCTGCAACAGGCTCAGATAGCCGAAGTTATCGACCAAAACCCTGTATCGTTTGATATATTCCTTGATGGATTCCACGCTGTTCAAACCTGTTGACGTTCATTTTTCCGGTCCCGTATCACGACCGCATCCGTTTCCCGTTTCGCACTCCCCCGGTCTCCGGCCCGTGCCCCGATTATTGTTGCACCAGCTCCTGGTCGTACTGTTTGAACGCGGAGTTCTCGGACTTGTATTCGGGTACGGTACGCTTCATCAGACGAACCATCTCAGGAATGTTGACCTCACGGCCGAGTTTCTCCAGTTCGGACACGACACGATGGGCATCGTCGTAATCATATTCCCGGATTTTGGCGATGCGTATGCGGTCGTGCGACGTGGGCAGCGTATTCTCCTTGCTGGCCAGCACCTCTTCGTAGAGTTTTTCGCCCGGACGCAGCCCCACGTATTCGATTCGGATGTCCTTGCCGACCTCGAATCCGGCCAGATGAATCATCTGTTCAGCCAGGTGAGCTATTTTCACCGGTTCTCCCATGTCGAAGACGAAAATCTGATTGCCCGTGGAGATGGTCGCCGCCTCCATGACCAGGCGGCACGCCTCGGGAATCGTCATGAAGAAGCGCTCGATTTCGGGGTCGGTCACCGTCACGGGACCGCCCGCAGCAATCTGCTCGCGGAAACGGGGAATCACCGAACCGTTGGACCCCAGAACATTGCCGAATCGCGTGGTCACGAACTTGGTGCGGCCCTTGACAACTCCGTTCTCGACGGCCAGACCCAGCGACTGGATATAAATTTCGGCCAGGCGCTTGGTGCAGCCCATGATGTTGGTCGGGTTGACCGCTTTGTCGGTGGAAATCATCACCATGCTCTCCACGCCGTATTCGATGCACTTGTCGGCCACGTTGCGCGAACCGGCCACGTTGACCAGCACCGCTTCGCACGGATTCTCCTCCATCAGAGGCACATGCTTGTAGGCCGCCGCATGGAACACCACCTGCGGATGGTAGGTGCGGAAGACGTAGTCCAGCCGCGTGGGGATACGGACATCGCCGATGACGGGTACGAAATGGAGGTCGGAATGTTCGTCCTCGAACTCCAGACGCAGGTTGTGCAGCGGGGTCTCGGCATTGTCGAAAAGAATCAGCTGACGGATTCCGAACTTCACCAGCTGCCGGCACAACTCCGAACCGATCGACCCGGCCGCACCGGTCACCAACACGACCTTGTCCTTGAAGTTGGCGACGATTTCGTTCATCGAGATTTCGATTTCCGGACGCCCCAGCAAATCCTCAATCTTGATTTTGCGGATGCTCGCCAGATTGACCAGCTTGCCGCCCTCGATTTCGTCGATTACCGGAGCTATCAGCATCTTGATACCGTACTGCTGGCAGTATTTGACCAGCCGCTGCTGTTCGGACTGCGCATCGGTATGATAGGCGAACAACACCGCATCGATGTCGTAGCGCTTGCACAGGTAATCGAGATTTTCGGCCGTGTTGAAATAGTAAATCGGGCAGCCCGAAGCCGTGTGGCCTTTCAGGTGCTTGCCATAGGTCAGGAATCCGGCCACCTGATAGTGGCTGGAATGGCTCAGGCGCGTCACCAGGCCCACCGACTTGTCGCCGTTGCCGTAGACCAGCACCCGACACAGGGCATTCTGCTCCTTGACCCGCTTTTTCAACACGTCGTAAACCACAATCATCGCCACACGGAGCAGCACCAGGAGGAAAATCGTGATGGCCATGTCGAAGAAAAGCATCCCGACGAAAACCGGCGCCGTCATGTGGAAGGAAGCGGTCAGCCAAAGAAACAGCCCCAGCAACACGTCTTTGCCGAACACGGCCATGCAGATCGCGCCGATGTCCCGCAGCGTCGAATAGCGGATGATGGTCCGATAAGTCTTGAAGCCCACGAACGTCAGCAGCGAGAACGCCGCGGCGCCGAGCATCCACAACAGCATGAACCGGCGGCCGAAACCGTGATGCATCCACAGATCGCTCACCAGCAGCACCATCAGCGACGAGCCGACCGAAACAGCCGCGTCGCAACCCAGCACGAGCCACGAGTTCAGATAGCGATCCGCCAGAAACTTTCGAAAAAAAGCATCTCTGTTTATCATAAAATTCATATCGGCATTCTCCATTTTTAAAACTTTCCCGACAACGACCCTCCATCAAAAGCCGTTCCCGAAAAAGGATTTGCCATCGCAACTTGCCGTCGCGCACATCGGCTCCCGGTCCGCATTGGAATCCGGAACGTCGCGGCCGTTTCGCACATCCGGCGTCGCCTCCTGCGGCCAATATTTCCGTGCCGCAAACGCGAACCGGAACCACCCGCCGGAACGGACTTCGCGAATCCGGCCATCTTGTCAAACAGGCCCCGAATGCATTCTCGCCCGGAAAAGCAGAACATATCGCTGTCCTTTCCCGCCCGCGAGCGCACCGACCCGCCGACATTACGACAACCATGTACGACGAACCGCCGTGAAACGGAGCCGGCTATTTCCGACCGACGCATTCCGTTTCCGACGCCCAAGACCCGGCATAAAATACGGTCATTATCCGACCGTCTTCATTCACAGGCAACACGATGGCAATCAAACCATTGCAAACAGGTCCCGTCCGCTTGACACTTCTGGGACCGATTCGCACCGCAATCCAGGCAAAAGGCTGAATTAACGAGCGTAAAGGTATGAAAAAGCTGCGATAATAACAAACGTTGCACCTATGTTTTTCTACCCCCCCCTCAAAATGCGCAAATAATTATTAATCAAAATATTACAACTACAAATAAAATAAACGGATTTTTATATCCATTTTTTTGATCCGTCAAAAGGGCCAGAAAACGACTATTTCAATATTTTAAGATAGCAATCCCAAACACGTATTATTTATAATATATATCGCACGATAAATTAAATCAGACAAAAATAAAATCCATTCGCCTATGTTAACGGACCGCATGGCCCGGCGTCGCTGCAACGCCCTGTACGCCGGTCGGGCAGCCATATGCCGAACATCGGAAAGACGCATGCCACTGGCCTCCGCTCCCCGAACAACCAAGAAACCGTCCTCAAATCCCGAGGAAACAGAGGCCCAAACAGCGGCTCGAACGACAGCCCCTCCAAAAAACACAAAAGAAGGCCCGGCATTTTGCCGGGCCGCCAATCGGAACCCACCGGACCCGAAGGCACCGGGGAGACGAAACCGAAACGATTCGAACTAATCGTCGTACTCGCCGCTGCCGTCCTTGACCGGCGGAGCATAGGAAGCCGGCGGAGTATTCTTGTCGATCCACTCCTGCGAAAGCAGCGACTCCTTGGGGAAGTCGAGGTCCTCGATGCGGTTGACCGTGATCTGATACTGGGCATACTGGCTCAGATACGTGGCGTAGATGCCATAGATACCCAACACGTTGCCCACCGTACCGTGACGCGGAATGGGCTGCATGGCGAAACGGGCGTAGCCGCTGGTGCGAATCGAATAAACGCCCGGATCGGCCGAACCCGACGCACTGTCGTTCAGCACCATCAGCACGGCACCGTAAAGGCTGGTGGTCTCGCGGCTGTAAGCCCAGTAGAACCACGTACCGAAAACCGGCGTACCCGAGTCGGTGACGATCCAGTTGGGGAAGGGGTTGATGTTGGTGCCGCTGCCGAAAGCCGGAGCCGTCTGCTCGGGGCCCCACACGATATTGCCGTCGGCATCGCGCACGATATTGCCGTCGGCATCGCGCTGCTCGTCCTGGTAGGTGATGTTGGCGTAACGGATTTTGACCCCCTGGAAACGAATCAGACGCCCGTAGTCGTCCTGACCGAGCTGCCGGTAGTTGGAGGCGTCGACCACCTTGACGTTGGTTTCGTCCAGTTTGCAGGGTCCGCCCGGCAACACGCGGTTGTAGGTGGGATTCTGCAAATTGCACCACAGATCGGGGCTCTCGAAGTTGGAGTTGGCGTAATAACGGTCGCGCAGACCCGTGTTGAGCGCGTTGGACGGAGCGTCGCCCAACGAAAGCATCATGCGGTAGTTGCCCAGGTAGAAATCCTTGAGCTTGACATAGACCCACATGCTTTCGAACGTATCCAGATTGACGTCGAACGTCGTATAGAGCGTGCCGCAGAGCTTCAGTTCGATGGCCGCCGTGCCGTCATCGATGTAAAGCGACTTGTAGACGTTGCCCTGCGAATCGGTGGAGATCACCTTGCCCTTGATGTAGTAGCCGGCGGCCTCCTCCCAGAATTTCAGGTTGCCGGGATTGTCCGCGAACTCAGCCTCGACGGGCGAAATGGGACCGCCGAGTTTGAGGGTCTTCGTATCGGCCCAGCTGTTGTTGGAGCCGGTATTCTGCAACGAACCGAAGTAATCGGACGAAATAAACTTGTCCTTCACCTCCTTGATCGAAATCTGCGTGAGACCCAGCTCCTGCATGTCTTCGTCGCTCCACACCTTGGCCGGCGCCGGCGTCTCGAAGTCGTTGTAGCAGCCGGCCATGAAGAGACCGAGCGCCGCAAACAAAAGTATCTTGTTGGTTTTCATAGTGTAGAATCGCTTTTCGGGGTTAGAAACGGAAATAGACGTTCAGATAGTAGCTCGCTCCGAGCATGTAGAAATACTTGGAATCGAAGCGCGTGAACTTCACGCCCTCCGGCGTACGGACACGGCGCATGCGCATCTGCTCGTAACCACCCGTGCGAATATCCTGGTCGTTGAGAATGTTCTTCACCTCAAGGCTGAACCCGAGCATGTAGACCCGGTGGATATACCAGTTCTTGCCCACGCTGGCGCTCAGCGTACAGTAGCCGCTGAACTTCTCCTGCGCACGCATCTTCCGGATGCCGAAGGCTGCCTCCTTGACGACTTCGAGGTTCATGTCGGAACCCCGGTCGATCTCGTTGGTGATAATGTTGGAATAGTACTGCGAAGCCTGCGAAGTACGGTAGTAGGGGTTCATCGAAAGGTAGAGCTTGTCGTAGTAGTTGAAGTTCAGCGCTGCGAACCAGTTGCGCGGACCGCGGTAGTCGATGCCCACGTTCAGGGCCAGCTGCGGCGAGCTCTCGACATGCAGGCCGTCCCACAGCACCTTGTCGCCGCGGGCGATTTTCTCGCTGTTGTCGATGGTCTGCACGAAGTCGGGATTCGACGTGTAGACGTAGTCGCCCCAGTTGATGGCGCCGACAACCGAAATACCGTTCCACACGGGCACCGAGACGGCGGCCTCGACACCGTAGTAGCGTTTGTCGATGCCGCTCATGGCGAAGTTGGTGAACGAACGTTCGACATCGTCATAGAACGAGATAACCTTCGTCTGGTTGCGCATCGAAGTGTAGTAACCCGAAACACGGGCCTTGACATAGGGCAGATTGAGGTTGTAGGTCAGATCGGCACCGAAAATCTGCTCGGCCGAAACGCCCGGCGTGACCGTGTTGCGCGTACGGGGCGACACGAAGGCGTTGGCGAACTTGGGAGCGTTCTGCATGTAGACAACGCCTGCTTCGACCGAATGGGCGCCCGAGAAGCGGTACGACAGGTTGAGCTTGCCGCTGTAAACCAGGTAGTCCAACCGCTTGGAATCGCCCTGCGAATTGTTGGGGAAGAGCCCCTTGCGCCACAGACCCTCGCGATGCATGGACGAATAGCCGACCTTGCCGGCCACGTTCATCGCAAAGCCGCCGATGCCGTAGGTATAGACGGCCCAGGCGTTGGTCTCCAGCAGATGCGCGCGGTAGTTGTAGCTGATTTTGTCGCCGACGCGGGCCACGCGGGCGTGACCGGTCAGCAAGTAATAATCGAGGTCGTTCTGATAATTGAGTGCGTTCTGCGACATGTCGCGCTCGGCAAACTTGTCGACATCGTACCAGTAGTCGCCGCCCAGCAGGTCTTTCACTTCGTCGTAGTACCACGTGCGGTTGACGCGCAGGTTGGCACCGCCGACAATACGCATGTTGTTGCGTATCTGATGCGACACGTCGGCCGCCAGGTTGAAGTCGAGCTGGTCGGTGTGACGCTCCTCGATCATCAGGTTCGAGCGGTACTGCGTGGCGAGCGTCTGTTTGAACTTCTCGTCGGTGCTGCTGGCGAACTGATCGACCAGCGTATTGTCTATCAACCTGTTCTGTTGATAGAAACGGTCATACTGCAACATGCCCGTAAAGCTGCGGGCCAGTTCGCGGGCCCGGAACAGGTATTCGAACATCGTCTCCTCGGTCGTCACACCCGGCACGATCTGGCTCAGCAGCGACGACGGCAGATAACGGTAGTAGTCGCCGCGGGGGTCGCTCGCATCCTTCCACGTGAGGGCCGAATAGCCGTTCTGGCCGAAACGGAGCGCCGTGGCGGCGTTCAGACGCGTGCGGTCGGAGATGTCCCACGTATAGTTGAGCATGGCAATCGGCTCATGGGTGTTGCGCACGCGCGAATTGCGGAGCTTGCCATCCTGGTAGCCGACATTGGGATTATAATAGTTGTTGCCGAAGAGTTCGTAGGCCTCGTCGGTCGATGCCTGCTGGGCTCCGCGCTGCGAGGGCGACGCCATGAAGGTCAGTGCGAGGCGGTGTTTGTCGCGGAAGAGCTTCTCGGCCGAGAGGAAGTAGGAATAGGAGTTGTAGTAGACCCCGTCCACATAGCTGTTGCCGCCCTGGCGCGTACCGAGCGAGAAGCCGTACGACCAGCCGTTGTCGAGCTGTCCCGAAGCATAGGACACCAGCGCACGGAACCTGTACATCTGATTGCCGTTGGCCACGCTTACGCGCAGGCCCTTGCGCATCTGCGACGCCCGGGCGTTGACGTTGGTCATGCCGCCGATGCCGCCCACGCCGAAGTCCGAGGCCGTGATGCCGGCCACCGTGTTCTGGCTGCGCGTAGCGTCGTTCAGACCGCTCCACAGCGACCAGGGGCCGTAGCCGGTCATGGCGTCGTTGAAACGGATGCCGTTCAGATAGATGTCGGAATACTGCGAATCGTAACCGCGGATGTTGAAACGCATCTCGCCGAAGCGATACGAAGCAATGCTGTTGTAGAGGTCCTTCGACGACGAGAGCGACGACGGCAGCGACTGTTCGTCGGACGACGACGAATCGCTGTCGAACTCGGCGAAGAGCGAATCGTCGAAGCCGGCCGAGCTCATCAGCGGCGAGACGACCACATTGTTCAGGTCGCGCACGTTCTGTCCCACCCGCACGCGGAGCTCAAGGTCTTCGATGTCCGGAGCGACGAACAGCACGCGGTAGTCGCCGGCCGGCAGATTCCCGAAGTCGAAGTTGCCGTCCTTGTCGGTCGTGGCGGTCAGTCCCGTAGATTCGATCGTCACCTTGACGTTGCTCAGCGCTTCGCGGTCGCCGCGCAGCACCACCTTGCCGCGGATACCGCCTTCCTGCGCATACGATGCGGAGAAAGTCGCAACGGCGAACAGGAAAAGAAGTAGAGATTTCAGTTTCATAGGAGTATTGTTAGCTTTTTATTTGCCGATATAGATGTAGACCGGGAAGTGGTCGCTGAAACCGCCCTGAAAATCGTTGCCCACAAACGTGCGCAACGGATAACCCTTGTACTGACCCTCTCTCTGGAGCATGTAGGGACGATTGAAAATGCCGCCGTAGAACTTCGATTTGCCCGCCGCAAGAATGCGCAGCGTGCCTTGGGGAGCGAAGACCAGGTTGTAGGAGACGATGATGTTGTCGAACAGGTTCCAGGCGTCGCGATAGGCCAGCGTGCCATAGCCGGCTTTCAGCATCGGGATGAAAGGGTTGAACATGTCGCCCGGCTGCATCTCCTTGCTCTTGCCCTTGGCGCTGAGTCCCACCACGATGCTGTCGTCCGTGGCATCGTCGTTCAGGTCGCCCATCACCACCACCTTCGTGGCCGGATTGGCCCGCTGCACCGAGTCGACAATGGCGCGCACCTGCTCGGCGGCGGCCATGCGTTTGGGGGCGGAGGCCTCCTTGCCGCCCAGGCGCGAGGGCCAGTGGCTCACCAGGAAGAAGAAGGGTTCGCCCTCGATGGTGCCCCACATCGTCACGAAGTCGCGCGTGCGGAAGTTGGGCATCTCGGGCATCTTGAACGGAATGGGAGCGCTGCCCTCTATCTTGAAGATGTCGGGACGGTAGTAGAAACCCACATCCACACCGCGGGCATCGGGCGAATCGTAGTGCACGATGCGGTAGTTGGCCCGCAGGAGCCGCGGGCGCCCGATCACGTCCTCCATGACGTTGCGGTTCTCGATTTCCGAAACGCCGATGACCGCCGGAAAGTCGCGGTCGTCGAAAGCGATGTCGAACAGCACGCGTTCCAGGTTGGAAATCTTCTTGTTGTATTTGGTCGTGTTCCACTTCTTGGGACCCTCGGGCGTGAATTCGTCATCGAGAATGTCCGGATCGTTGATCGTGTCGAAAAGATTCTCGAAGTTGTAGAAGACCACTTTGTAGGGTTTCTGCGCGAAGCACGCCAACATCAGCGCGACGAACACTCCTGTGAAAAGGAATTTCTTCATGGTTGACTTATTTTAGATTCATTGTTTCCGGTCGGTTCGGTCGGTTCTTCGTTCGGGTCCGGACATTCGCGGAGGTCCGGTTCTCAAGGGTTGCGGTTCAGAGGCTCCAGTCCGAAGGCCGGTTCTGCGCCTTCACGGCGTCGGCCGCTTCGGGCGGAATGTTGCGGAAGAAGGTGAAACCCGTCTTCTCCTCTATGTCGGCCACGCTCGTGGCATGGCTGCGCAGCGTAGTCGCGTTGGAGGTACTGTTTGCGAACCAGAAGCCGATGGCGTAGAGTTCGCTGGCCGAACACTCCCATATGGCTTTGCCGCCCGAACCGCGGAGCAGCACCTTCCAGCAGTTGGACGGATAGCCTATCTTCCTGCCGCTCTTGTCGGTAATGGTCCTGTTGTCTGCAAAATAGGTGCCCGTCACCACGAAAACGGTATCGGACGGATGGCGCTGCATGTTCTCCCGCACCTTGCCTTCCAACGTAGACCACACGCCGCTGTTGAAGCGGCTGTTCTGCGGCATGATGTTGGTGGAATAGAACGTCATCTTATTGGTTGCCAACGTATTGTATCGGTCTGCCGAGGGACATTGGTGGCCGCGGGCATCGCCCGTGCCATAGGTCTGTATCACGTTGGCCTGCGCCGACTGCGGAATCACAGGCAACTGGTCGTTGGGGTCGTAAGACCAGGCATTGGTCCGATCGAAGGACGGCGTAACATAGTTCTTCGTCAGCGGATAGGCCACCCAGTGCGACACGCGCTTCTCGGTGTCGAAGCAGATGGAGTAGTTGCGGACATAACCGCCGACGGTCAACGTCGTGAAGTAGGTTTTATATATATAGGTATCGTTTTCGAGATAGGCCGGTTGTTCGCCCCACTGGCGGTCATACCAGGCCGTTTCGGAAAAGGCACGTTGGGTGAACGAGAGTTCTTTGGTCGTTCCGTCGGCAAGCACCAGTTCGACGGTGGCCGAGCGGGCCGTTTCCGCTTCGTTGGGAAGCAGATATATCGCCATCGGGATGCTGACCATCCCTTTTTTCGTCAGCAGCGGTTCCGAAGCTGCGGTAAAGGAGCTGAACGAGCACCACGTTTCGTCGCCCTCCTGCCACACGATCGTGGCTTCGTAGGTCATGGCGTCGCCCGTCACCAGAATCCGGTTTTTCGGAGTGTCCCAGTTCACGGTCGTTGCGGTCAGCTCCGCCACATGCGAATTGCCGTCGTCGCTGTCGCATCCCGCAAACAACAGAATCATGGCCGTCAGAAGAGCCGCCGGCCAAAGGTATTTCTTGAAAATCGTCATTCAATAAAAACATTCATCGGTTCATGCAGGCATCATTCCGTCCGGAATGAAGAATCCGGTCCGCGCTCACGACATACGATTCGTCGGTTGTTCGCGGCCGTTTCCGCCTGCCCTCAAAAAAACTTTTCAAAGAAACCGAACTCTTGGCGGGGCATGGCCCCCGCCAAGAGTGGGTTTCAGAAAAAGATTCCAATGTCGATCAGTAAATTTGAATACCGGCAACCACGGCACGTCCCGTACTCTTATCAGAAGAGGCCTCAAAAGTAGGACTTGTCGAGAATGTAATGGTCGAATTTACCGTTAAACCGGTCACGTTAAAAGTAAAATATTCCGTATCGTCATTGAATGTAATCGTATACGGCGAACTATTGGCCACTCCGCTGTTGGACTTAACCGACACCGAGCCAGGAGTCACAGAACCTCCTCCGTTGATACGAACATACAACGTAGCAGTCTTGTTGCTCCAAGCAGCCGCATAGAAAGACAATTTCTTGTCGCCCGAGACGCCTACGGCAGCAGTAGTAAACACACCGGCCTTGGAAGCCGTGCCGAATTTCAGAATAGAAATCTCCGTTCCGCTTCCGTTGATTTTGGCTTTTTGTGCATAGTAAGAATCCGTACTGTTGTCCGACGTGGGAAGCATGCCGGGCATGGAAGTGAAAGTTCCTTTGGTATCATTGCCAGTCGGAATATCCAACTGTCTCACTTCAATTTCAGCCAATTTCTTGCCGTCGACCGTAACGACGAGCGTAGCCGTATAGGGCGCGCCGCTATTATTATCTCCTTTGGCTGAAATAGTTACGGAATTACCATTCTGGCTGTCAACATTGAACTTGTCTCTATCAGCTCCATCGAACGAGAACATTTCAAGAGCCAGTGCCGAGATGTTGCGAGCCTCGAAATTCAGCGTTTGAGCAACAGGGTTGCTGCCGGCAAACGCCTCGGGCTTCGAAGTGAAAACCAACGAGGGTACGGTAGTATTCTTGTTGACTTCGCGAACCATGATGTTCACCTTAGAAGTATCGAAACCGATGGCGAAGCCCGTAATGTCGACCACATCGCCCGTGACAAGGCCCTTGTCATTGTAGTAGGAATCCAATCCGTAGGCCAAAGTAACGGTCTTGGCGGTATAGCCAGGAACAATCAGCGTGTACGAATTATAAGTATTGCCGCTACTGGTTCCCTGCGTGATAACCAAGGTACCCGTCAACGAAACATATTCATACTTCTTATTGCTTTCATAAGCAGTCAGCGCTGCCGCATCGAACGTGAGGGGGGGGGTCGGGAGAACATAATCGGACTTGTCTCCGACCGTGATTTCCGGAGCCGTGAACTGGAGCAGGCCGTTGAACTCGGACACCGTACCCTTGACGGTCACTTTCTTGCCCACATCGTTGATATAGGGATTGTAGGGGTCTGAGGTCGGCTGCTTCCAGTCATTGTTGAACACAAGCGTATAACCCGTGGCATCGGCCAGCATCAGACCTTTCTGATAAACGGCTACAATCGTGGCCTCGACTTCATAGTTGCCGGCCTTCAGTTCACCGATGGTCGCCTTCTTATACTCCGGAGCGGGAATGGGCTCGGTGAGTTTGATGTCGTCGAGCGTGCGGGGCGATACCTGCCACGTAACAGCCTGGGTGTTGCTGACGAAAATCACGGCAATACCGGCCAGTGAACCGCTCTTTTCGGGAATAAGACTATCCTTGAACGTACACTGAGCGCCCACGCGGCAAACGAACGTCTCGCCGGCAGCTGTCATGAAATTCACATTGCCCTTGTTGCTGTTATTGTTCCATGCTGTTCCATAGCCGGCAGCCGGATAGCAATTGTCTACCTGCACGAGCATCGATTCGTAGTTGGGCAAGGTGGCAGGAGTAACGATGACAGGCTCGGGTGCATCGGTCTCGGCAACGGTCTTCACCGAAGCATTGTCGACCGAAAGTTGGAGTGCGCCACTGTAAAGCGACACTTTGGCGCCCGACAGCGGAATCGAAACGACCTGACCGGCTTTCAACGAAACAGCCGAACTTGCACTGATCGTCAGACCCGAATTCTGAGCCCGGTCCTCGTCCTGAATAGCAAAATTGCGATTATTGCCCAGATTGACGCCCGAAGACTCCGAACCGACGATACCCGTGATGGTCATGGCGGCGATTTCAGCCGTCACATCGGCAGCCGTCGAAGAAGGATTCATGGCCTTGAGCAGCTCACGCACCTTGGCCACGTTCGTGGTGGGGATAAGCGAACCGCTGGCCGACTGGCGCACCGTGACGCTGACCTTCACCGTGTACTCCACGTCGAAAATCCATCCCGGAGCCGAGAGCACGGCAGTCGTCGAGCGCTCCTCGATGCCTTCGGGCATGGGGTCTGCCGTGAAGATGAGTTCCGTGGTACCGCCCTTGCCGGAAGTGACGTTGGGCAGACACCAGTCCTGGTCCGATTCGAAAGCCAGGGTCCACGGACCGGCCGAAACCACCGAGACGGCTGCGGTCTCGCCGCCCGCGGCCACGATGCCCACCGTAGTGGCCTTCTTGCCGTCGACCGTGATGGAGGCATCGAAATCGCCGGTCTTGTCGTCGTCCGAACATGCGCCGAAAGCGGCCGCAGCCAGCGCCGAGAAGAACAACGAACGCCAAAAGTTCAAACTTTTCATAAAAAAAAGGTTTTTTAATAAAACAAATTGTAGTTTCCGGTTGCAAGGTCGATATTCCGTTCGTTACGGAAATATTGATGTGTAAAGTTAAAATTATTTTATTAGGGAACAAAGTTCCTGCCACCTTTTTTATAACAGAAAGAGACTGAAAGACCCCGAAAAATGAAAAACCGTCAGAGAACCTCGTGCGGCCGATTTCCCGACACGGAACGCCGCCGCCCGCCACCCCGGACCGCAATTCGGACCGTAAAAAAAACGGAAGCCTGCCTCCTTGTTCGGAGACAGGCTTCCCATAAGGTCGCAGCACCCTGCCCTATCGGATGCGGTCGGCGGCCCGCACGAGCACTTCGTCGCGGAAGATGGCCCGGGCGGCCAGCCACACGAAAACAAGGCAGACGACAGGCAGCGCAATGGCGGCGCGCATACCTTGCATATGGAATGCCAGGCTGGAGAAGACACGGCACCCGAGGTAGTAATAGATGCCCTCCATGACGGCCGCCCCTACCAACAGCACCGCCTCGACGACGCACAGCCGAATCTGCAACAACCGCCGCCGGAACAGAAAAATCGTGACGAACGGCAGCACGCATGCCGCGGCGACAAGCACGCCCAGGTAGACGGTCGGCTGCACGGCGGCTCCGTCGAGCGAACGGAGCGCGAAGGCATGGAGCCGGAATTCGCCGCCATCGCCGGCGAACCAGGCCAGCGGCACGAAGAGCACCACGGCCATAAGGGCCGACACGACAAGCAGGTAGAGAGTCTGAATACGTTGTATCATGATTACAATCTTTTATCTATCAAATATTTGTTGCGGTCCGACGAGCCGCGGTTGATCAGTTCGCCGAGGAAGCCCGCCAGGAAGAGCTGGACACCGAGGATGACGGCCAGCATCGCCAGATAGAAAAGCGGCTGGTCGGCCACGGGGCGCAGCGGCAGTCCGTGGGCCTGCTTCCACAGTTTTCCGGCGATGATCCACACCGTCGTGCCGCCGCCCACGAGAAACATCAGCGTTCCCAGGCTCCCGAAAAAATACATCGGCGAACGCCCGAAATGCGACATGAACAACACGCTCACAAGGTCGAGATACCCCTTGACCATGCGTTCGAGACCGAATTTGGAACAGCCGTATTTGCGGGCCCGGTGTTCGACCGCCTTTTCGCCGATGCGGCGGAACCCGGCCTGACGCGCCAGAATCGGAATGAAACGGTGCATCTCGCCGTAGACCTCGATGGACTTCACCACCTTGCGCCGGTAGGCTTTCAGCCCGCAGTTGAAGTCGTGCAGGCGGATGCCCGACGCCATGCGCGCCGTGCGGTTGAAGAACTTGCTGGGCCAGCGCTTGCCGACCGGGTCGTAGCGTTTCTTCTTCCACCCCGAAACCAGGTCGTAGCCCTCTTCGAGAATCATGCGGCGCATCTCCGGAATCTCGTCGGGCGAATCCTGCAAGTCGGCATCCATGGTGAAGACCACCTCGCCCTGCGCGGCTTCGAATCCGCAGTAGAGCGCGGCCGACTTGCCGTAGTTGCGCGCGAATCCGATGGCCCGCACGGCAGAATATTCCTGCCGGAGCCGCTCGATGACCTCCCACGAAGCATCGGACGACCCGTCGTCGACGAAGATGATTTCGTAGGCAATCGCATGCTCCCGGGCCACGCGGTCGATCCACGCGGCCAGCTCGGGCAGCGACTCCTGCTCGTTGTAGAGCGGAACGACGACCGAAATGTCGAGACTATTCGTTGTCATTGTCGGCGAAAGGTTGCGGAGAACGCGCCAGCAGACCGGCAACAATCAGTCCGAAGAAAGCGGCGAAAAGCACGCTCGACCACACGCCGCCCAGGATGGTGGAGAAGAGCGACGGTTCGGGCGTATTGCGGAGCTGCTCGACGAGCGTCTTCACCGGAGCGTTCATGCCGCCGCCCATGCTGGAGAAGCGGACCACGATGTCGCTGATTTTCTCCACATAGTTTCCATAGCCCAGCACCAGATGCAGAAAAATGTAGTTGGCCACGCCGAGAATCAGTCCGGCCGGCAGCGACATCGAAATCACATAGCCGTAGCCTTGGCCGAACGTGAAACCGTCGGCTGCGCCATAGAGCGCGGAGCGCCGGCGGGCAAAACGGTAGAGCAGGTAGAAATGCAGCGCCACGACCGCCAGCCACTCGACCAGGAGAAGAACATAAAGTCCAAGTTTGCCGCTCAGTACCAGCCCGGTCTCCACAACGGACGAGGCGGCCAGCAGCAGACCGACATAAGCACCGCCCCGGGCGGCATCGCTCCAAAAAGTTTTTTCCATGTCAACTATTGTTTTTTGTTCGTTATCATCTTTCCCGCCCCGGCATCCTCGCTCTCCCCGAAACTCCCTGCCCCATCGGCCGGGAAGCCCGGAAAGTCCGGGAACCGTCGAGTAGCAAGCCGGAATTTTCAGTCGAACGGTCCGGCCGGAAGCCGCTATCTCAGCTCGCCCCTGCCCTCGCGCAGCATCTCGGGTTCGTCGCCCGTCAGGTCGACCACCGTGGTGGGTTCCACCTCCCCGGCTCCGCCGTCGACGACCAGCTGCACATCGCGGGCATAACGTTCATGAATCAGTTCCGGGTCGGTCATGTACTCCTCCGTCTCGCTGTCTTCGCGCACCGACGCGGTGACCATCGGGCACCCCAGCGCCTCGACGACGGCCCGTGCCACGGGATGCGCCGGAATCCGCACGCCGATGGTCTTGCGCTTGCCGAGCGTCTTGTCGGGCACGCGCGACGAAGCCGGCAGCACGAAGGTGAAAGGCCCCGGCAGGTTGCGTTTCAGAATCCGGAATGCAGCGTTGTCCACGCGGCAGAACTCCGCCACCTGCGCCAGGTCGGCGAAGACCAGCGCGAATTCCGCCTTCTCCTTCAGCCGGCGCAGGCGTTCGATGGCCTTGGCCGAACGCAGCGAACACCCGAAAGCATAGACGCTGTCGGTGGGATAGATCACCGTCCCGTCGTTCTCCAGCACCGCCACGACCCGCCGCAACTCGCGTTCCGAAGGGTTCTGCCCGTAGATTTTCGTAAGCATAGCCTACAAATATAGCGAAAAAACAGCTGAAAACGGGCAACTCTCCGGAAATAAAACGCATTGCGGCATCGGCCGGCCGGCAGCCGACATCGGACGTATTCCGCCGCACCGAAAACAACAAACTATCTATCAATCGTTTGAGCCGAATTTCTTCTCGAACAGCACCCGGTTCTCCTCGCCCCAGGCAATCATGGCATCGATAATCGGCAGCAGCGACCGCCCCAATCCGGTGACGGCGTATTCCGAACGCGGCGGAAGCTCCGCGAAGATGGTCTTCGAAACCAGGCCGTCTTCCGCCAGCTCCTTGAGCTGCAGGTCCAGCACGCGGGGTGCGGCTTCCGGCAGCACCTTGTGCAGTTCGCTGGGACGCATCGGCCCATGACGCAGTTCATCGAGAATACACGATTTCCACTTGGAATTGATCAGACTCATGGTCAGCCGCAGAGGACAGCTCAGGTCGACGGGGATTTTCCTTTCGTACATGGCAGGTCGATCGGGTTACGGCACAAAAATAACCATAAACCTCTTTTCAGGATGTATACCGACAAAATTTTCAGTACCCGAATTGTTTTTCGGTACTTGCGCCGGTCGGCGGCACCCGTTAATTTTGCAGCCGTCAAACCCCAAAAACACAACCACCATGCGCAATCCGATCAGCGAATACGAGGCCGTAGAGGCGGCCGCCATGAAATTTGTCAGAAGCGTGGCCGAAGGCGACAGCAGCCATGCCCGCGAACTCTTCACCGACGATGCCGTATTGTTCGGTTTTCTCGACGGGGAGTTGGAGCGCGGCTCCATCGAACGGTTCTACCGCAACGTCGACAGCGTCAGCGGCGGCGACGGGTTCAGGGCCCGCATCGATGTCGTGGCCGTGGAAGAGACGCTCGCCGTCGTCCGGGTGCTCGAAGAGGGCTGGGGCGGCCGCATCGACTTCACCGACTATCTGTTGCTGCTGAAAATCGGCGGCGAATGGAAGTGCGTGGCCAAGGCCTACAACCAAAACTCCGATACCATCCAAAAATGAAAATAGCAGTCATAACCGGAAGTCCCCGCAAAAACGGCAACAGCTTCGCCATGACTCAGGCATTCGTCGAGGCGGCGGAGGCCCGCGGACACACCGTACAGCGGTTCGATGCCGCATTCCTGAACATCGGCGGATGCCGCGCCTGCCAGACGTGCTACTCGACGGGCAAGGCATGCTCGTTCGACGATGATTTCAACCGGATAGCCGAAACGCTGCTCGAAGCCGACGCGGTGGTCTACGCCATGCCGGTCTACTGGTATTCGATTCCGGCGCAAATCAAGGGCGTCATCGACCGCATCTTCTCGCTGGTCATAGGCGGCAAGGAGGTGGCGGGCAAGAAGTGCGCGCTGATTGCCTGCTGCGAAGAAGAAGATGCTACGGTCATGGACGGAGTGCGGGTCCCCATCGAACGCTCGGCAGCACTGCTCAAATGGGAGATGGTGGGCGAAGTGCTCGTTCCTGGCGTCTTCGAGGCCGGCGACATCGAACACACGGACGGATGCGGGCAGGCCGCCGCTTTGGCCGGGAAATTCTGAAACTCCCCTTCCGCGAACGGCAGCGGCCCGACAAAAAATGTCGGGCCGCTGCCGTTCGGTGCCGCAAGGCGCATGCCTTACCGGATTTTGCGTCTGTCGAGTTCGGCGCTGTAGGCCCGGGCGTTCTTCATGTGTTCGTCGAGCGTGCGGGCGAAGTTGTGGTAGCCGTCGAACGTGGGACGCGCACAGAAAAAGATGTAGTCGTGCGTCTCGTAGTTGAGCACGGCATCGATGGCGTCCTTGCCGGGCATGCAGATGGGCGACGGCGGCAGCCCCTTGTTCACATAGGTGTTGTAGGGCGACCGGAATTTGAGATGCTTGTAGAGGATGCGGCGCAGGGCGAAGTCCTGCATGGCATATTTGACCGTAGGGTCGGCCTGCAGCGGAATGCCCCGCTTCAGCCGGTTGACGTAGACACCCGCCACACGCGGCATCTCGTCGGTCTTGCGGGTCTCTTCGTAGACGATCGACGCCAGGGTCATCACTCCCAGGCGGCTCAGCCCGCTGCGCCGGCGCAGTTCGTCGCGTTCGGGCGTCCAGAAACGGTCGTACTCGCGCTTCATGCGCACAACGAAATCCTCGGGCGCAACGGTCCAGTAGAACTCGTAGGTATCGGGAATGAACATCGAGAAGAGCGTAATGCTGTCGAATCCCAGTTTCTCGGCCGTCTCGCGCGACGTAAGCACGGCCATCAGAGCCGCCGAATCGGCCTCTATCTGCCGGGCAAGCTTGCCGGCCAGCTGGGCAGGAATACGCACATTGTTGATGGTCACCCGCACGGGTGTCTGCACCCCCAGCTTGAGCATGCGGGCGATGCGTATCACGTCCATGCCGCGGGTCAGCGTATAGTGCCCGGGCTCGAAAGTCTCCGGCAGACCGATCCGTCGGGCATAGCGGCGGAACGCGGCCCGGTGGCGGATATGGGGCATCAGCGAATCGACGACTTCCGCGTAGTCGGCCTGCGAGCCGATATAGAGGTCGTACTCCCCGCGCACGGCATTGCCCTTGAATTGCAGCAGGAGCATCAGGCCCGCAAGCAGCAGCAAGGCCGCGAACGCCGATACACCATAAAGGATTTTTTTGCGCATTGCTTCCCGAAAATTTTTGCAAAGATACAAAAATTTCCTACTTTTGTGCCCGGGTGAGTCTCATACGACCAGCTCCCGCAGAATCCCCCAGGCGAGGAATCGAGCAAGGGTATGCGGTCGTAGCGGTGCGATATGAGTAGCTCACCCTTTTTTCATGCCCATATGCGACCCACACGCAACAGGGAAAAACGCCCCGGCGGAAAAGGGGAAGGCATTGGGAATCACCCGCGGGTCCCGTACGGATGAAAAGCAGGTAAAAATCCGTTCTTCGCATCCCGTTCACCAGTTCCGTCTTGCAGGCGGCCGGAGTCTCCCCCGCCCTTGACTTCTCACCTCTGATTTTTACCTCGCCGCCGGTTTCTCACCTCGCCTCTGATTTTCACCCCGCCGCCGGCTTCCCGCCCCTTTCTCTTTCCGCTCAAAACGAAACTTTGGCCCCGACGGTGCAGTTGACCCGATAGCCCGGATACCAGGGGTAGTCGTAAAGCCTGCGGTCGAGCAGGTTGCGACCCTCGGCAAAGAGGGAGACGCGCCCCGAAATCTTCCATTCGAAGTCGATACCGAGGTCCAGGGCGAAAGGCACCGAATAGCGTTCGGGCGCCACGATGCCGCCGCGGTCGACGAACATGCTCCACTGCCGTTCGCTCTCGGCCCGGAACGAAACTCCGCAGGCAATCTTGCGGCCCACATACCGCACGGCGGCATCGGCCCGGAACGCCGGTTCGCCGCTGCCCAGCTTGGTGCGCCGCTCGTAGATGAAGAGCGCTTCGTTGTTGTAGATGAACCCATGAATACCCAGGTTCATGCGCAGCTGGCTGACCGGACGATAGACGACCTCGCCGTGGAACGACGTGACGGTCTGCCGCGAAAGCGCAGGCATCAACACGCCCGAAAAGGCCGCATTGTGCGAATCGTCCTGCAGCAGGCCGTACCAGAACACATGGTGGTCACGGACCGAAAAGGCCGCATAGACACGATAGTCGAAACTGTCGTTCCAGAGACTGCCCCCCAGGCCGATGCGGACGTTGTAGTCGACCGAACTTCTGTTGCCCCACACCCCGCTGCATACGTAGGGATTCTGCTGCGCCAGCGACCGGAACCCGTTGTCGCGGACTCCGCCGTCGACTTCGACGAAAGGCTTGAACTCGTGGGCTCCGAGAACGAAATCGAGCCGCGCGAAAGGAATGACATAGTTGCCGTTCTCCTCGCCTGCAATCTTGTCGTGATAGTAGTCGGCACCGACAACGAAGCGCGCGATTCCGCCGTCGAGACCGTAGCGCACTCCGGCGCGTATCTGCTGCTGCCGTATCCCGGCCAGCGACTTGCGGCCGTCGAGCCATTCGTAGCCCGCCTCCAGCGTGACGCGGTGACGGCCGAAAGCCCGTCCGACCTTGGCGGCGGCCCCGAGTCCGTTCTGACGGGCCGGCTCGGCCACGTCGGAGTGGTCGAAGAAGATGCCGCCATGCACTCCCACCTCGAAGTTGACCCGCGACAGGTCCTGGAAGTCGTCGCCGATGCGCACGGCCAGCTCGGCATCGCCGTAATCAACCACGGGCCCCGGAGCCCCCGCCGCATCGAACGCTCCGCCCGCAGGCCAGTAACGGCCGTAGCGGTGACGGAGCCGGTTGTCATAGGAGAGTTCGCCCTCCAGCAGATGCCGGCCGATGTATTTGCCGGCAGCCCCGCCGATACGGTTGTTCATGCCGACCGAATTCAGTTTGGCTCCGAAATCGTTGCGGATGCCGGCATAGCGGCCTTCGTGGTTGAGATACCCCACCGCGTAACCCGTGCCCGGATTCTGCGTCGCCGCATAGAAGTCGACCACCGAATTGAGCGGATAGCCGGCCCCGGCCTTGACATAGAAGGTCTGCGGGCGGTTGAACTCCCAGTAGGTGACCGACGCCGGACGGATGGTGCGCGTGGCGAGCGGCGTGCGTATGGAGAGCGGCGTGACGGTGTAGTCTATGTCGGGCGACATCCTCACCGTGTCGGTCATGTCGGGGCGTACGGGCAGCTTGGCGGCGCTCTCCAGAGCAGGCACGTAGGTCTTGGTCACCTCGACCTGCTTGCCGACCTGCGCCCGGACTCCGAAAGGCAGCAGCGAGACGAAGACGCCGCATAGGATGAATCGTTTCATGGTCATTTCAGTTTTTGGATGCGGGCCTTCGCTTCGTCGACGATGCCGTCGTCCGAGGGCGAATAGCCGTCGGCAATGCTCTGCCAGGTGGCGCGCGCCTGGAACGCATCGCCCCGGCGGGCGTAGACGTCGCCCAGCAGAAGATAGGCCTTGGCCAGCCAGTAGGCTTGCGGTTCGCGTTCGGAAAAGGCGAAAATCTCCTTCTCGGTGCGGTCCATGTCGTCCGATGCGAAGCTCTCCCCTATCAGACGGTAGGCCGCGGCCGAACCTTCGCGCGACCGCACGTCGGAGGCCAGCGTCCTGTACAGTTTCGACGCTTCGGTCTGCCGGCCCTGTTCGCGCAGCTGCTCGGCCCAGGCATAGCGGGCTTCGCGCAGCGCCACGGCTCCGGCATCGTCGTGGGCGCAGACATCGGCGGCCATGGCTTCGATCTTCTTGGCCTCGCCCTCAGCCACCGTGGCCCTCACATAGCCGGTCATCGCTTTCTCGCGTTCGGCGGTCGCCGTGGCGGCATCGTAGAGTTTGCGGTAGGCCGCGGCCGCTTCGGCATAGCGTCCGTCGGCAAAGGTCATCGACGAAAGTTTGTCCAGCACGGTCACGCTGTATTGGTTGCTGCCCAGACCGGCCAGTTCCGAGAGGGTCGCAATGGCCTCGCTGCGCTGCCCGAGCCGGAGATAGCAGTCGCTCAGATAATAGAGCGCATCGGCCCGGTAGCTCCCCTTGGGATAGCTCCGCACATAGGAGCGCAGCGTCCGCGCTGCGATTTCGTGGCGGTTGGTCAGGTAGAGTTTCTGCGCGGCGGCGAACGAAAGCGAGTCGCGCGAAATGGAGGTCACGTCGCTCTCCATGCCCATCTTGGCGGCATAGGTGAAATAGCCGTCGGCATCGCCCTCCGACACATAGAGGTCGCGGATGCCCTGCATCGCTTCGCGGGCCTCCGACGAGCGCGGCGCAGCGGCCACCACCTGGTCGTAGTAGAACAGCGATTTCTTGCGGTTGCCCAGGTTGAGATAGGCAAGCCCCAGGTCTGAGCAGGCCTGCACGCGGCGGGGCGAAGCCGGGAACTCGACCAGGAACTTTTCAAGCTGCGCAGCCCCTTCGGCATAGGCTTCCCGGGCGATGGACATGCGGCCCAGCTCATACGAGGCGGCATCGGCATACTCGCCCGAGGGGTCGGCGGCAATGCGGCGCAGCGCCGCCGTCTTCTCGTCGGTCCGCCCCAGCAGTCCGAGCGCCACGGCCCGTTTGTAGGCGGCATACTGTTTCTCGGGCGTGCCGATGACAATCGCCCGGTCGTATTCGACCACGGCCGCCTCGAACTCGCGCGAGGCATAATGAATGTCGCCCAGCCGGTTGCAGGCGTCGGCGCGGTAACGGTCGCGGTCGGCATGGAGCGAAAGGAAGTGCCCGAACGATTCGGCGGCCTCGGCCATCTGCTTCCGCGCAAAGGCGCAATAGCCGAGGTTGTAGCAGGCGAACGCATACTCCCGTTCGGTGCGGGGCGCGCGTTTGAGATAGGTCCGGAACTTGGCGGCCGCGACGGTCAGATCGCCCTCGGCATAGGCCATTTCGCCCTGCCAGAAGATGTTGAGCGCCGCATACTTGGCGCTGACACCCACGGCGGCCGATTCTTCGAGACAGCGCCGGGCTTCCGCAATGTCGCCCGCGGCATAGGCCTCCAAACCGCGGAAATAGGCGATCTTCTGCAAGGCGGCGCGCACTTCGCTGTCGGCCGAGGACGACGCCTTGATGGCCCGATAGGCGGCATCGTAGTCGCGGGAGTTGTAGTAGGCGGCTATGAGCAGCGTCCGCACCTCGCCGGCTCGGGGCGACGAGGGATAGCGTTCCAGATATTTGGTCAGCATGTTGATGGCTCCGTTGAACGCTTCGCCGTCGGTCTCGTACTGCAATTTGGCATAGTTGAAGAGAGCTTCTTCGGCAATGGAGGCATCGAAACGTTCGTCGGAGGCCATGGCGAACGACTGCATGGCCGAGCGTTTGTCGCCGGCGCGCAGGTAGCAGTCGGCCAGGTGGTAGGAAGCGTTCTGCGTCAGGGCGTCCTCCGGCCCGCAGGCCTTGCGCAGCCACTCGGCGGCCTCCGGATAACGGGCCGTGCGGTAGAGCGAGAATCCCAACAGATAGGAGGCGTCGCGGTCGAAGCTGCCGCCGAAGCGGTCGAAAGCCTCCAGATGTTCGACGCACCGGTCGAACTCTTCGAGCCGGAACCACGACTCGGCGATGATGCGCTCCAGTTCGGCCCGGCGTTCGGGCACGGAACGCTCGACCAGCGCTTCGCCCTGCCGCACAACATAGCGGTAGTTGCCGTCGCGGAACTCAAGCTGAAGCAGGTAGTAAGGAATCAGGTCGCCATAGGCGTCGCTCTGCTCCAGCGCCGCGAACGCCTCTTTGGCCCGGTCGTAACGCCCCTCCGCATAGTCGATGTAGGCCTTGTGGTAAATCGCATGGTCGGCATAGCGGCTGTGCGGACCGATGCGGTCGAAATAGCCGTAGGCCGCAGCGTAGTTGCCGTCGGCAAACTCGACGCACCCCATGCGGATGTCGTATTGTTCGCGCCGCGCCGGGGAGAGGGCCTTGTAATCGATTCGGCCGAACATCTCGCGGGCACGCTGCATGTCGTCGCGCGCGCAGTAGCAGGATGCCAGGGCGAAACGCACGTCGTTGTTGTAGACCGAGCGGGGGTGTTCGGCGATGAAACGGTCCAGTGCGCTCTCGGCATCTTCGCGGCCCAGCTCCACGGCGCAGGCCGCCAGGTAGAAATCGACCTCCTCGGCTTCGGAGAGCTGCGCCGGCGCAAGCATCTTGCGGGCTGCCAGGAATTCGTGGCGGGCATCGGCCCAGCGTCCGGCTTCGAAGAGATCGCGGCCGCGGCCGATGAAACGGCCGGGCGAATCGGGTACGGCGGCGGCCCCCAGGGCTCCGCACAGAAAAATCAGCAGCAGGGTATATTTGCGCATAGACAACTTTTCGGAATCGACACGACAAAGATACGGTAAAAGTTGAAAGGTGGAAAGCGAAAGGCGCTTTTTCGGTTCCCTATTACAAAATAGGTGCTTGTTGCCCGGCAATTATTTCGGCGGCATACATCCGCAGGGGAACGGAATTTGCCCCGCAAAAGACATACACCTTAAAAACCAAGAAAAGCCATGATTGAAAAAGTGACGGTCGAGATGACCGAAAACGGAAAATTCCGACCGGCGAACAGGACGGAATGCGACACGATGAATCCCAAGGAGCTGCTGCTCTACGCGGCGGCCCAATGTTCGGGCCAGACGGCGCTGATGGTGATGGAGAAGATGCACCTGCGGCCCAAACGGCTGGAAATCGGCTACTCGGGCGACCTCAACACCGAATCGCTCCAGGCCGAGAGCATGTTCCGGTCGTTCCACGTGGTCTACAACGTCGACTGCGGTTCGGGCAGCGACCAGGAGAAGGCAAGCCGGGCCCTGCTGCTCACACACGAGAAATATTGCGGTCTGACACAGATGCTGCGCCGCATCGCTCCCGTGTCGCACGAGATAGCCGTGGTCAGCACCGAGCCGGAAACAGTAAGGAATTAAAGTCCAAGTTCCGACAGAAGTTGATAATCAATAGTTTTTCAGATTCGCCCTGCGGGCCTCCGGGGGGGGGAGCTCCGGCCCGCCCCGTCAAGAACGGGGTTTTATTATTGTGCGGCCTGCATGGCTAAGACGCGGAGTTAGAAAAGAGAAAACAGATTCTTGACAGCGTTGTACTTGTCATTCTGAGCAAAGCGAAGAATCTATAACAAGCAAGAAACAGATTCTTCGTCGCTGCGCTCCTCAGAATGACGGGGTGGGCGGGAGTTACTCGCAATGACAGGTATTGGGAATTCGGGCCGAAGCCAGCGGAGGCGAGCCCCGTTAAGAACGGGGTTTTGTAAATTCTGCGAGCCTCCGCAGGGCGGGGCTTCGGCTCGCCCGCCTAAAAGGCGGGAGATGCGAATATTCATATTACAGATTCTTCGGCTGTTCCTCAGAATAACGCCCCGTTAAGAGCCGGGATTTATAATATTACAAATCGCAGTGTTTCATTGCCCGGCTCGTGCTACCCCTCCCCGGCCAGGCAACGAGGAAAAATCATATTAACAAAAATCGATTCGCTGTGTCCGGACAAGTAGCGCAAGTTGTGAATTGTGAATTGCGAATTTTCAATTTCACTCCCCCGCCGTGATGCGGCGATAGTCGGAGATGGCCAGGGCATGGTTGTAGCGGGCCGTGATGTCGTTGGTGTAGAGTTGTATCCAGCTCAGCTGGGCCTGAAGTACGTCGAGTATCGTCACCAGCCCTTCGCCGTAGGAGTAGGTGCTCAGTTCCAGGTTCTCGCCCGCAATGCGCAGACTCCGTTCCGAGGCGTCGACCTGCGCACGGCTCTGTACGATAGCCGTCCAGCCGTTCATCTCTTCGCGCAGGATGTCGTCGCGGAGCTGTGCCGCGTTCCACTCGCTTTCGCGTCGGAGCGCCTGCGCAGCTCCCACGGCCCGGCGTCGTTCGCCGCCGTGGAAAATGGGGACCGACAGCTTGACGAACGCCGAGCCGTCGACCAGCGTCGAACCGTCGCGGTTGGGCGTACGAGGCTGCCACGAACCGCCTATGCCGATGCTCACCTGCGGGTTGAACGGCGCCCGGGCTCCCCGCACCTCTGCTTCGGCCTGCACGGTGCGCAGCTGCGCCGCCGCATAGTCGGGGCGGCGTTCGAGCGCCGCGGCAGGGTCGGCATGCCGCGGCATCAGCATGGAGTCGCGCACGCTCTCGGCCAGACGCACCGGCACCGAGGCTTCGGCTCCGCGCAGGATGTTGAAGTTGTGCAGCGCCACTTCGGCCCCTTGTTCGGCCGTGACAAGCTGATAGCGGGCTTCGCTCAGGCGCGCGTCGATCATCAGCACGTCGCCCTTGGCGATGTAGCCCTCGTCGAAACGCCGGTCGACCACCTCTTTGAGCGATGCGATCAGCCGCACGTACTGCCGCATGGCGGCGGCATAGAGTTCCAGCGCCGAGAGACTCCAATAGGCGTAATCGGCCGCATAGCCGACCTCCAGCCGCGAGAATTCCTCGTCGCACAGGGCGATGTCGTAGCCCGCTTCGGCCTGCGCCACGGCGGCGCGCACCGCTCCGCCGCCGTAGACCACCTGCACCAGCTGCGGCAGGACGCTGAAAGTCCACCGCTCGGCACCGTTGTAGCGGCGGACCGTGGCGGAAAAGGTCCCGTCCATCGACAGCCTCGGAAGATAGCCCGTGCGGGCCTGGCCGAGCCGTTCGCCGGCGGCTTCGGTCCGGGCCGCAGCGGCCTTGAGCTGCCGGCTGTAATCGATGACGGCCTGCCGGTAGTCGGCGAGCGACGTCTGCGCCGCAAGCGGCAGACTGTTCAGAACAAAAAGAAGTGCGAAGAAGCGTTTCATACTCGGCGGATGTTGTAGAAGAGCGCATAGACTACAGGCAGCACGAAGACCGTGAGCAGCGTGGCGACGAACAGACCGCCCATGATGGTGGCGGCCATCGCCCCGAACATCGAATCGAACAGCAGGGGCAGCATGCCCAGAATGGTGGTGCCCGAGGCCATCGCCACCGGTACGATGCGGCTGCGCGTGGCGGCGACAAGGGCATCGTAGGGCGCGGCTCCGGCTCTCTTCAGCTGCCCGATCTGTTCGACGAGCACCACGGCGTTCTTGATGTTCATGCCCACGAGCCCCAGCAGGCCCAGCAGCGAGAAGAAGTTGAAGACCTTGCCCGTGACGGCCAGTCCGAGCACCACGCCGATGAATATCAGCGGAATCATCGACAGGATGACGACCGGTTCGCGGTAGTTGCGGAACAGCAGAAGCAGCACTATAAGAATCAGCACCAGCGTCAGCGGCATGTTTTCGGCCAGCGCGTCGTTGGATTCCTGCTGGCTCTCCTGCTCGCCGAACACCTTCATCGAGTAGCCTTCGGGCAGGGCGATCCGTTCCACCGAATCGCGCAAAGCGGCGAACAGCCGCATGGTATTCACATCGCGGCCGGGGTCGCACTGCGCCTTCATCACGCGCTGGCGGTTGTAGCGCCGCACCACACCCCGGCGGAAATCGAACCGGAAGCCGTCCACAGCCTGCCCGAGCGAGAAGACGCGCCCCGAAGGGTTGAATATCGGCAGCGCCTGCAAGTTGGTAAGGTTGTAGGCGTCGACGTTCTCGTCTTTCAGCAGAATCGGCATGAAAAGGTCCCCTTCGCGGTATTCGCCCAGCGGATAGCCTTCGGTGGCGATGGTGAGCCCCTGCGCCAGTTGACTGCGGGTGATGCCGATGCGCTGCCCCTTCATCTGCGAGTAGCGGGGCATCCACACGGGTTCGCGGTTGCCCCAGCTGTTGCGGATGCGCACGGCGCCGGGCGTGCGCCACATGATCCGTTCGGCAGCGGCGGTCAGGCGACAGAGGGTGTCGATGTCTTCGCCGATGAACCCGAATTCGATGGCTGCATCGGGCACGGGCGAGAGTTTGAAGAGCGACGAGCGCAGCCACACGTCGGGGAACTCCTCCGAAACATAGGCGTCGAAACGTTCCTCCACCTCGGCGGTCTGTTTCTTGTCGTGCACCTCCACCAGGATGTTGCCGAAATTGGGCCGCAGCGACACCGAGCTGCTGGCCAGGTAGTAGCGCGGCGGCGTGGAGCCCAGGGTCATCGACACGCTCTTCACCTCGGGCTGCCGGCGCAGCCACTCTTCCATGCGCACCATGTTGCGTTCGGTTTCGCGGATGGAGAATCCCGAGGGCAGCAGCACGTCGGCCCGAAAATAGGGTTTGTCGAGCGACGGAAAGAAATTCTGCGGCATGCGGCCCATCACCGCAAGCGACCCCGCGAAAAGCAGCACCGCCCCGGCGGCCACGCCCCACCGCCAGCGCAGAAGCCGCCCCAGCAGACGGTCGAACGCACGGTAGAACTTCGTGTCGTAGGGATCGCCTTGCCGGCGGCCGGCCCGCAGCATGAAGTTGCCGAACAGCGGCGTCTGCGTGAGGGCCAGCACCCAGCTCAGCAGCAGCGACAGGGCCAGCACCACGAACAACGGCTTGACGATTTCGGCCACGGACGACGGCGCGAGATAGAGAGGCAGAAACGAGAAGATGGCTATCAGCGTGGCACCCAGGAGGCTCCAGCGCGGAGCGTTGGCTCCGTCCACCACGGCCCGGAAACGGTCGACGCCCCGGAGCATGGCCTGCTGGGCGTTGTCGGTCACCACGATGGCGTTGTCCACCAGCATGCCCATGGCAATGATGAACCCGGCCAGCGACGTGCGGTTGAGCCCCTCGCCCAGAAACTGCATCAGCAGCAGCGTGCCGCCGATGGAGAACAGCAGCGAACTGCCTATCAGCACCCCGGCCCGAAACCCCATCACCAGCATGATGACGGCGATGACGATGGCCACCGATTCGGCCAGATTGAGCACGAACGCCGCGTTGGCTTCGCGGGCTATGCGGTCCTCGGGGTAGAGCACCGTCAGCTCCATGCCCACAGGCATGCGGGCCGTCTCGGCTTCGAGCACGCGGGCTATGCGTTCGCCGGTCTTCACCACGTCGGCCTGCGCCTCGGTGGAGATGCCGATGCCCACCGCCCGGTGGCCGTCGACCCGCATCAGGGTCTGCGGCTCGGCATAGCCCCGTTCCACGCGCGCTATGTCGCCCAGGCGGTATTGCTTGCCCGACGAGGAGATCAGCAGCTGGTCAGCTATGTCGTCCAGACTCTTGTAGGCGCCCTCTTCCAGCACCCTGATTTCCAGCGCCCCGGCCGGTTTCTCGCCGCTGCCGACCACGGCGTTCTGTTGGCGGACGGTCGCTACGATGGTCTCCGGCCGGATGTCGAAGTTGGCCAGGGCCGACGGCGAAACATAGACGTTCACCACGGGCGTCTGTTCGCCGAAAAGGGTCACTTTCTGCACCCCGTCCACCGTCACAAGCAGCGTTTTCAGCCGCTGGGCCCACTGCCGCAGTTCGTCCCACGAGAAACCCGCGTCGACCGAAAGGCCATAGTAGATGCCGTAGACATCGCCGAAATCGTCGGCCACCGTTATCGCCGACGCCCCCGACGGCAGGCGCGGCTGGACGTTGAGCACCTTGCGCCTCAACTCGTCCCACAACTGCGGAATCTCGCGCGCCGAGGTCGCAGGGTCGAGTTCGACAAGTATTTTCGAGAGCCCGAAGTAGGATTCCGACGTCACCTTGTAGACGCCCCGCATCGACTGCACTTCGCGTTCGACGGGCTCCGTCACGAGCGATTCGACCTCCTCGGGCGTAGCGCCGGGATAGGAGCAGACCAGCGATGCGCTTTTGATAACGAAGACCGAATCCTCCTTTTTGCCCAGCGTGAAAAAACCGGCCAGACCGCCGGCCAGCAGGATGAACAGGAAGAATGCCACGACCTTGGCGTTGCGCACGGAATATTCGGGGAGCGTCATGACCGTATCATTTCAGAATCCGCACTTCTTCGCCCGGTTGCAGACGGTAGACCCCGGCCGTCACCACCCGGTCGCCGGGTTCGACGCCGGTGTCGATAATCACGCGGTCGCTGCCGAAGAGTTCGCCCAGCGTCACTTCGCGTTGTTCGACCCGTTCGCCGGCACCGACCACCCACACGTAGGTGCCGCCGCCCGTAGGGGCATAGATGGCCGAGAGGGGAAGCGACACGGCATCGGGCACCGGGTCGGCCGAGAACATGGTGATCGTGCAGGACATGCCGGGCGATATGTCGTAACGCGCCGTATCCGCACCGACGAGTTTCAGCGTCACGGGAAATCCCGAGGCGTCGGACGACGTGCGGGCATAATCTTTCAGCCGGGCCGCGAACCGCACGCCGCGGTAGCTGTCGAACGCCACTTCGAAACGGGTCGAACTGTCGGCCAGCGGCCGCAGCCCCTGCTCCGGCATGGTGAACTTCACGGTCGTCGTATGCGGGTCGACAAGCCGCAGGATGGCCTGCCCCGCCTGCACGCGTTCGTAGTTGTCGACATAGGTGGCTTCGATGACCCCGTCGAAAGGGGCCTTGATTTTGGTATCGTTCAGCAGGCCGAGCGCATTGTCGTAGATCGACTTGGCCTGCGCGAAGCGCGTACGGGCCGCCTCGGCCTCCTGGCGCGAGACGGCCTGGTGTTCCAGCAGCCGCTGCATGCGCTGTTGCTGCGACCGCGCCTCTTCGAAAGCCGAGCGCGTGGCCGACACCTGCAATTCGACGTCGCGGGGGTCGAGCTCGGCGAGCAGCGCCCCGCGGGCCACGCGTTCGCCCTGCGCCACCGGAATGTCGGCCACCTGCCCCGAAATCTTGAAAGCCAGCGTCACGGCATCGTCGGGCGTGGCCATGCCGGCGAAATCTTTCCGGATGTCCGACGCTTCCGACGCCTCGGCAATCTTGACAGGCCGCACAGGGGCCGCGGAATCGACGGTTCCGGAGCGGCAGGCACCGCAGAACAGCGGCAGTAAAAGCAGGAGAAATAGGCGCATACGAAGAAAGTTGACTTCCTTTCCGAAAGGAAGTCAACTTTCATACCACACAGGCCGCGTGCGACCTCAGAAAGGAATATCCCGACAATTCATTTTGGCCGTGATGGTTCCGTCGTCCAGCACCACCAGGCCGTTGTTGGCCCGCAGCAGGGTCTTCATGGTCGAAGCGTCGATGTTGCAGCACGGCACCCGCTGCGCTCCGAAATCGTGGAAATAGCCGCTCTCTCCGAGCGGTTCGGGCGTCAGACAGACCACCTCCGTTCCTTCGGCCCGGGCCGCGGCGGCCAGCCGCTCCATGCGCCGTTCGCAGCGCCGCGGCAGCCGGTCGAAGCGCGTGACGCACAGCATGTAGAGACGTCCCGGCGTCGAGAGCACGCGTTCCGTAGCATCGCCGTCGGCATCGCGCAGCGAGAATTCGCCTATCATGAAGCGCGATGCAGGCATCTCCTCCGAGGTCCGGGTCTCCACCCACTCCCACGCTTCGGGGTCCTGCCATTCGGTGTCGTCGAGCGTGAATTCGCGTACTTCGCCCGTGTGCAGATTGCGGTAGACCAGACGGGTTTCCGACACGTCTCCCTCCGCATCCACCTCCGACATGGCTTCGAGAATGTTGACTCCGACCCGATAGGGCAGGAAATCAATGAGCGGAAGATGACGGTAGCAATAGTAGCCCAGATACATCGACGAGGTGAAGAAGATGCAGGTCAGCGCTATTTCCAGCGCCTTGAAAGCGAAAATCCGGTCGGGCCGGTAGCGCCACCACACCACCACGGCCATGGGCAGCAACACCAGATTCTTGAAGAACGTCTGCCAGGGCGTGAGTTTCAGCGCTTCGCCGAAGCAGCCGCAGTCCTCGACCGGAAGCACCGCCGCGCTCAGAAACGTGAGCACCGTAAAGAAGACCATCGACGCCAGGGCGAAAATCGAAATCAGCCGGATGCGCACCTTGAAGAGCAGCATGCAGCCCATCATCAGCTCGGCGCCGCACAGCCAGATCGAAAACGCCATGCTTGCGCGCTGGAAGCATTCCAGGCCGTAGATCGAAAGATATTCGTTGATTTTCAGGGCCGTCCCCCATGGGTCGACGACCTTGGTGAAGCCCGACACCATGAAGGTGCAGGCCAGCACGAGGCGGCAGACGCGGGCCGCCCACTTGAACGGTCGGCTACTTCGCATCGGTCGGCAACAGAGGGTTCAACATTCCGCATATTTTGGCGAAGATGCCTTCGGGCGTCTCCATGCCGCCGTGCGCATCGCTGCAATCGACCACGCGCAGCGCCGGGTCGAGGGCCGCGGTGTCGAGGTAGACTTCGCGTACGGCACGCTGGAGCGCCAGCGACGATTCGTGAATGTCTTCGGCGCCTTGCAGATAGGTGCGGTCGGCGCCTTCGCGCACGGCCGTCAGCTTGCGTTCGGTGAACGAGAACGGCACGTCCAGGAACAGCGACAGGTCGGGCCTCGGCAGGGCGTTGTGCCCGAATTCGAGGTCGAGAATCCAGCGGGCCAGCCGGCGGCGCTCCTCGCCCGCCGGCAGTTTGGCGCACTGATACCCCACGTTCGAATAAACATAGCGGTCCAGAATCACCGCCTTGCCTTCGCTGAGCCACTGCCGTATCTGCGGCGCCGCTTCGGCCCGGTCGCCGGCGAAGAGCAGTGCCACAAGATAGGGGTCTACCCGGTCGGCACTGCCGAACTCGCCGCGCAGAAAACGGGCTATCAGCTCGCCGTAGACCGGCGCGTCGAAACGCGGAAAATGGATGTAGGCGCTCTCTACGCCGCGCTGTGCGAAGCGTTCGCGCAGCAAACCGATCTGCGTCGACTTGCCGGCACCGTCCAATCCTTCGAGTACGATAAACATAGGGGTTCCTTCCTTTATGGGTCTCACGGGCGCAGCATGCGCACGGCACGCCGCACCCCTTCGGCCAAAGCGTCGATTTCGGCCGGGGTGTTGTAGAGGGCCAGCGAGGCGCGGCACATGCCCGCCACGCCGAAATGGTCCATGACCGGCTCGGCGCAATGGTGGCCCGTACGCACGGCTATGCCGAGTTTGTCGAGAATCATGCCCAGGTCGTAGGGGTGCACCCCTTCGACGTTGAACGAAACGATGGGGCACTTGTCGGGCGTGCGGCCGTAGATGCGCAGCCCTTCGATTTCGCCCAGACGCTCCTCCGTCCGGCGGAGCAGCGCCGTTTCGTAGGCTTCGACTTCGGCCGGGTCGAAGCGCTCCACGAATTTCACGGCTTCGCCCAGCCCGATGGCTCCCACGAAGTTGGCCGTGCCCGCTTCGAACTTGAGCGGCACGGGGGCATAGGTCGTGCGGGCGAAAGTCACGCGGTCGACCATGTCGCCGCCGCCCAGGAACGGGGGCATCGCGTCCAGCAGCGCCCGCTTGCCGTAGAGTATGCCGATGCCCGTCGGACCGAAGAGTTTGTGACCCGAAAAGGCATAGAAATCGCAGTCCAGCGCCCGCACGTCGACTCCTCCGTGCACCGCGCCCTGGCATCCGTCGACCACCGCCACGGCTCCCACCGCATGCGCCGCTTCGATTACGGGCCGCAGGTCGGGCCGCGTGCCGAGGGTGTTGGAGGCCTGCGTCACGGCCACGGCGCGCGTCCGTTCGTCGACAAGTTCGCCGAGCAGCTCCGTCCGCAGGCGGCCCGTCTCGTCGAACGGCAGCATCCGGACTTCGGCGCCCTTGCGCTGAGCCAGCAGCTGCCACGGCACCAGGTTGGAATGGTGCTCCATCTCGCTGACAACGATGTTGTCGCCCGCTCCGACCGCCTTTTCGCCCCAGGCATAGGCCACCGTGTTGAGCGACGCCGTGGCTCCGGACGTGAAGATCACCTCCTCCTTCTCCGCGGCTCCTATCCAGGCGGCAATCCGGGCGCGAACTTCTTCGTAGGCCTCGGTCGTCCGCTCCGCAAGGTAGTGTACGCCGCGGTGGATGTTGGCATTCTCCTCGCGCAGCAGCCGGTCGACCGCTTCGAGCACGCACAGCGGCTTCTGCGCCGTGGCACCGCTGTCCAGATAGACCAACGGCCGGCCGTAGACCTCGCGGGCGAGAATCGGAAACTCACCGCGTATTTTCTCTGCGTCGAACATCTTACATCTTCTCCATTTTGCGGGCCACGGCCTCCGTCAGCGCCTCGCCCAGTTCCTCGATGCCGCAGCGGCGCACCACGTCGCCGGCGAACCCTTCGATTTGCAGCCGCCGGGCCTGCGCCAGGCTCAGCCCGCGCTGCCGCATGTAAAGTATGGCATCGGCATCCGTCTGCCCCACCGTGGCGCCATGCGAGCACTTCACGTCGTCGGCATAGATTTCCAGCTGGGGTCTGGCGTCGATGCGGGCCGTCTCGCTCAGCAGGATGTTGCGGCTCTGCTGGCGGGCGTCGGTCCGCTGGGCGTCGGGCGCCACATAGACCAGCCCGCGGAATTCGCCCACGGCCCTGCCGCCGGCGATTCCCTTGACCAGCGAATCGCTGTTGCAGTCGGCCGCATTATGGGCCGTGCGCAGGTCGATGACGCAATGTTCCTCGTCCGCGGCCAAAAAGAGCCCGCCGAACGTGTTTTCGGCATGGGCGCCGTCGAGGTCGATGCGATACGACGCATTGGCGCTCGCCAGCTGCACGGCCGTGATGCAGCATCCGCTCCCGGCCGCCTGCACCACCGTCGTTTCGGCAAAGGCCTCGGCCCGGAATATTTCGGTCAACTGCAACCGTGCATCCCGTTCCAGCAGTACGGAGAGGGTCGAGGCCTCAGGCTTTCCGTGCACGACGACCAGGCGGGCCGAAGCCCCGGCCGCCACTTCTACGCGCAGTTTGCGCGCATCGACGGCCACGAACGGCCGCGACACGTCGGTATCGGTCCGGATGCCGAGCGTTTCGCCCTCGACGGCCCGGAATCCGCGGAGTATGTCGGTAACGGCGGCCATTTTATTCCCTGTGCTCGTTTATCAGCCAGTCGTAGCCCTCCTTTTCGAGTTTGAGGGCCAGCGTCTTGTCGCCCGTGTGGATGATGCGCCCCTTGTAGAGCACATGCACCACGTCGGGGACTATGTAGTCCAGCAGCCGCTGGTAGTGCGTGATGACTACGGTGGCGTTCTGCGGCGTATGCAGCTTCGTCACGCCCGTGGCCACGATGCGCAGCGCGTCGATGTCCAGTCCCGAATCGGTCTCGTCGAGAATGGCCAGCTTCGGGTCGAGCATCGCCATCTGGAAAATCTCGTTCTTCTTCTTCTCGCCGCCCGAAAACCCTTCGTTGACGGCGCGCGACGTCAGTTTGGCGTCCAGCTCGACCACAGCGCTCTTCTCGCGCATCAGCTTGAGGAACTCGGCGGCCGACAGCGGTTCTTCGCCCCGGAACTTGCGTTGTTCGTTGACGGCCAGTTTCATGAAGTTGGCCATCGTCACGCCCGGAATCTCGACCGGATACTGGAACCCGAGGAACAGTCCCGCCCGCGCACGGTCTTCGATGGACATCGCCAGCAGGTCGCGGCCCTCGAACGTGGCGGAGCCTTCCGTGACGGTGAATTTCTCGTTGCCGGCCAGCACCGAGGCCAGGGTCGACTTGCCCGAGCCGTTGGGGCCCATGATGGCATGCACTTCGCCGGCTTTCACTTCGAGGTCGATGCCCCGCAAAATCTCCTTGCCGTCGACCGACGCATGCAGATTCTTTACACTCAACATATCTTTTGCCTTGTTTTTCCGTTATCCTACGCTGCCCTCCAGACTGATGGCCAGCAGTTTCTGCGCCTCCACAGCGAATTCCATCGGCAGCTTGGCCAGCACCTCGCGGGCATAACCGTTGACAATCAGTCCCACGGCATCCTCGGTCGAAAGACCGCGCTGGTTGCAGTAGAAAAGCTGGTCGTCGGAAATCTTCGACGTGGTGGCCTCGTGCTCCACGACAGCCGAACGGTTGCGGCAGTCTATCTCGGGAAACGTGTGCGCACCGCACTTGTCGCCTATGAGCAGCGAATCGCACTGCGAGTAGTTGCGGCCCCCCTCGGCCCCCTTGCCCATGCGCACCAGCCCGCGGTAGGAGTTCTCGCTGCGGCCGGCCGATATGCCCTTCGAAACAATGCGGCTGCGCGTGTTGCGGCCTATGTGAATCATCTTGGTGCCGGTGTCGGCCTGCTGGAAGTTGTTGGTCATGGCCACCGAGTAGAACTCGCCCACCGAGTTGTCGCCCGCAAGGATGCAGCTCGGGTATTTCCACGTGATGGACGAACCCGTCTCCACCTGCGTCCACGAAAGACGCGCGTTCTCGCGGCAGATGCCGCGCTTGGTCACGAAGTTGTAGATGCCACCCCTCCCCTCGCGGTCGCCGGGATACCAGTTCTGCACGGTGGAATACTTGACTTCGGCGTTCTTCTCCACCACGATTTCGACCACGGCGGCATGCAGCTGGTTCTCGTCGCGCTGCGGCGCCGTGCACCCTTCCAGATAGCTCACGTAGGCCCCTTCGTCGGCAACGATGAGCGTACGCTCGAACTGCCCCGTGCCGGCCGCATTGATGCGGAAATAGGTCGACAGCTCCATCGGGCACCGCACCCCCTTGGGGATGTAGCAGAACGAACCGTCGGAGAAAACGGCGGCATTCAGCGCAGCGTAGAAATTGTCGGTATAGGGCACCACGCTGCCGAGATACTTGCGCACCAGGTCGGGATAGTCGCGCAGCGCCTCCGACATCGAACAGAAGACGATGCCCATGCCGGCCAGCGTCTCCTTGAAGGTCGTCTTGACCGACACGGAGTCCATCACGGCATCGACCGCCACGCCGGCCAGCGCCATCTGCTCTTCGAGCGGAATACCCAGCTTGTCGAACGTCCGTTTCAGCTCGGGGTCAACTTCGTCCATCGACTCCAGTTGTTTTTTGGGCTTCGGTGCCGCATAATAGATGATGTCCTGGAAATCGATTTCGGGAATCCGCAGATGCGCCCACGTCGGAGGCTCCAGGGTCAGCCAGTGGCGGAAAGCCGCCACGCGCCGTTCGGTCATCCATTCGGGTTCTCCCTTCTTGGCCGAAATCAGGCGTACGATCTCTTCGTCCAGCCCCTTGCGAATCAGTTCGGTGTCGATCCGCGTGGTGAAGCCGTACTTGTACTCCTGCCCGCCGATATGTTCCAGCAACTCTTTTTCGTCCATATTCATGCTGTTTTTCTCGCCCCGGCCGGCTTCAGGCGAATCCGGCCCCGGCTCAAGAAAACCACGTTCCATGCTGCAAACAGCCTACGGCGGCAGTGCAAACCCGATGCCGGGAAGAGTCCCGCAGAGCCCCTGTCCGAGCCGTAGAAAAATCATACAAAGGTACAAAATCAATTCGCAATTTCAAATGCGGGACGACAAAACTGCTGTCCGTCCGCGAATTTGCCGCAGCAAGCGTGCCCGGCTCCCCGGACATCGCCGCACCGCATCCCGGCAACAGCCGTCCGGCACCGCACCGCCGCGCATCGCGTTCCTCCGATTCGGCCTATCTGTCGCAATTGCGGTCCGTTCGTTTCCGATTCGTTTCGCCAATACATTATTTTATCTACCTTGCGCGCCGAAACGCCCGCAAGGAACAAGGTGCAGCGCCCCGAACTCCCGCCCGGCCTCAAGCGAGGCAGCCCGGCCCGCTCGCAGGCAATCGCGGCCCCGCCGGCTCCGGCCGTACTCCGGGTGCAGCAACCGCCGTATACCCGCTCGCAGGCGTTCCAAATATGCCCTTGTCCGGGGCCTTTCGCCGCATACAGCAAACGTTTTGTGTTATAAAAATAACGCAATCAGACTTTTTGATAAAAAAATCGGCCCAAAATTTGCGGGGGGGGGATTTTTTGTATCTTTGCATTGTCCGAGTACTACGCTGGAGCTCGGACACTGGGATGAAGACGCAACTCACATCCTTCGGGAGCACCGCTCGACCTCAGGTCGGGCGGTGCCTTTTTATGCCCGCCGGGCCCAAATGCAGGTATCCGGCCGGACTCGAAAAGACAACTTCAGGCAGATGCTTGGACGCAGCGCACGGTGCGGGAGCCGACCCGGTGTCCGCCATTAATCGGAACAACATCATCCGTACCGGCGGCAAAAATAGCACCATGCAGGTCGCCCGATACCCAAGGCGACGATGCCCATACATAGCTGTGCGTACCGACTTCCGCCAAGGCTCCCGTCTCACGGTGGCGGTAGCCCGCAGCAGGCGCAAATAGCAATCGCTCGATTGAATACCGCAGAGAGGGAACAAACAATGCACAATTCACAATTCAGAATTCACAATTTTGCGATTAAGCGAGGGCAGAGCCAAGCTTGCTTGAGCTATGCCGAGGCGAGAAAACCTGCCTGAGAGGGAATAATTAAGAACTCGAATTCGTCATTCTGAGCAGAGCGAAGAATCTAATCTTATCGAATCGACTGAACAGATGTTTCACTTCGTTCAACATGACGCTTGTTGTGAGGCTGCAAGAGCCTGTTTCCTGCGTTCTCGCTCGGGCCGGCTGCGGGGGTCGCATCTCCGATGCGATCCGGCCCCGGGCGCAAGGTTTGCAACCTTGGCATCTGCTCTTTTGTTTCAAAGAGTCGGGCGCAGCCTGCGGGGCACGCCCGGCGACAGCCGGATGTTTGCGGGCCTCCGCTGCGGGAGGCTGCGGCCCGCCCCGTTAAAAACGGGGTTTTATTATTTTGCGGCCTGCATGGCTAAGACGCGGGAGTTGGAGAAGAGAAACAGATTCTTCGTCGCTACGCTCCTCAGAATGACAGAACAAGCTGCGCCTTTGCTCTTGAAGTCGCATACGCAGAAAATTATTCACTATTCATTATTAATTGTGCATTGATAAACCGGCTCTGCGGCAGACTGGAATAGTCAGCTACCCCTTTTCCTGCGGCACAAAAAGCGGCAAAACAAAGAGTAGCGGATTGCTGAATCTACCGACCGCGCTGGTGCAAGCCGTAGCCGGCACCATTCCGGGTCATGTGAAGTTGCCGAGATACAAAAAAGGCGGCTGCCGGAATCCCGACAGCCGCCTTATCGATGAAAGCGGAACCGCTATTCGTTCAGAGGGGTAACGCTTACATAGGATTTGCCCTCGCCTTTCTTGCAGAAGGCGACCGTGCCGTCCACCAGCGCAAAAAGCGTGTGATCCTTACCCATGCCTACGTTTTCACCGGCGTTGTGTACCGTACCGCGCTGACGGACGATGATGTTGCCCGCCTTGGCGAACTGGCCGCCGAACAGTTTGATGCCGAGTCGCTTGCTTTCCGACTCGCGGCCGTTCTTCGAACTACCTACACCTTTCTTGTGTGCCATGTTGATTCGGATTTAAGGGGTTATGCGACTACTTCTTCCACGAGAATCTGCGTCAGATACTGGCGATGACCGTTGCATTTCTGGTATCCCGTGCGACGCTTCTTCTTGAAGACCAGGACTTTGTCGTCCTTCAGGTGCTTCAGGATCTTGCATTTTACCGTGGCGCCTTTCACTACAGGTGCGCCGACTTTGACCTGACCGTCGTTGTCTGTGAGCAGGACCTTGTCGAAACTTACGGACGAATTTTCTTCGCCCTGAAGACGGTGAACATAAAGTTTCCGACCTTTTTCAGCCTTGAATTGCTGACCTGCAATCTCTACTATAACGTACATCGAATGCGAATGGTTATGTATTGTTACATAATTCGGAGTGCAAATATACGCATATTTATCGTATAAACAACACCCGCGGAAACTTTTTTTCTCCGTCCGGCCCTCTGGCACGGTTTTGGGCGCTGGCGGGGCCGTTCCGGCTTCGTGCCGGCGTTTCACGCCATGCAACGGATATTGATCGCTTCCGACGACGGGTTCTCCCGCGAACTGATCCGCCTCGCCCTCTCCGGGTTGGGTGCCGAAGTGAGGTGCACCGGGTGCGGCACCGAGCTCGAACGGCTGTGCGCCCGCGTGTTGTTCGACCTGATCATCGTCTTGCAGACTGCGCCTTTTTTCTGCGGCCGCGAGTTGATAGGGCTGTTGCGGCCCGCCGGGCTGCGGCGTCCGCTTGTCTACGTCGTCTCGTGGCAGCAGAGCGAGCAGACGGTGTTGAGTTTGCTGGAGTGCGGCGTGAACCAGTATCTGACTTTCCCCGTCAGTTTGCAGCGGCTGCGGGTCAAAGTCGCCGACGACCTGACATTGCAGCAGCCATGAATTTTCTCCTGATCGTTTGCGCCGCCTGTTCGGCCGTCGCCGCCCTCGGATTTACGGTTCTGTTCTTCGCCGAAACGTCAAGTATCCGGCGCCGTTCGGGCTACCGCAGTCTTCTGCGGCAGCGTTATCTCCATATCGTCATGCTGGCGCTTTGCGCCGACCGGCCCGCCGTTCCCCGCTTTCCCCTCCTGCGGCGTCCCGGTTCCCGGTTGTTGTTGGCCGAGACCATCGCCACACTGACTTCGATGACCTGCGGCCTCCCTTCCGGCATATTGTCCCGAATCACCGCCCGCTACCGTCTCGACGAGTGGCTTCTGCACCGGGCCCGCTTCGCGCAGGGCTACCGCCGGGCCCGTTACCTCGCCTTGTTGTCGTGCCTGCCGGCCAGCGAGTCGGTCTCCCGCCGCGCCGCCCGCTTCGGCCGCAGCCGCAACCGCTACGTGCGGTTCTTCGCCTTGATGATTACCCTCACAGCCGAGCCGCCCGCCGCCTTGCATCGGATGGCCGGCTGCGCCTGGTCTTTCTCCGCCACCGAGGTCGCCGAAATCACGGCCGCCCTGCGGCGCGGTCTGCTGCCCATCGCCTACCGGCCGCTCGTCGCTTCGCCTTCGCCCAACTTGCGGCGCGTGGGGCTCAGCATCGTGCGGCAGTTCGGCATCGAGGAGGCCGGGCCTCAGCTCCGGCAGCTGCTCGCCGACCCCAATCCCGCCGTTGCGCAGCGCGACATTCTCCACACCTTGTGCGCCTTGCGGCAGCCGTTGCTCTGCCGCGAGGTGCGGCATTCGCTCGCCCGCATGCAGCCCGCCGAACGCCGCATGCTGATGCGCTACATGGCCCGGTCGAGCTATGCGCCGGGGTTGCTGCGCCGGCTCTTCGACAAGAGCGAATGCGCCTATTACGAAACCATCGTGCAGTCGCACAAACGTTGCCTCGCATGACCGTCGCCGTCGTTCTCTTTTCACTGGCCGTCATCATCCTGGCCGCTGTCTGGGTCGCACTCCTCGTGCGGGCCCGCAACAAGCATCTGTTGCTCGACCGCATGCACGGCCCGGTCGGCGACGCTTCGGGGGCCATCGGGTTCTCGCTTCTGTGCAGCGGACTGCGGCGCCTCGGACAGGTCGAAAACCTCCTTTCGTCGGAATACGACCGCTGCGAGGTAATCGCCGTGCTGGACGCCCGGCAGCAGCCGATGCTTTTCGGCAAGCTGGCCGCCCGCTACCGGATGATACGCGTCGACTACCTCCCCTCCGACGAGCTGCCCGTCCACGGCGTGCGGAGCATGTGGCGGTCGCGCCAGCGTTGTTTCCGGCACCTGGTGTTGCTCGACCGGCCCGCCGACACCGCCGTCGACGACTGGAACGCCGCCGCCTCGGTCGCCTCCTACGATTGGCTGCTCCCCGTGCGCGACGGACAGTACATGTTGCCCGGAGCCCTCGAACGGTTGGCCGTCGAAGCCGGTCAGGAGCATGCCGAACTCATCCGGTCATGGATGGGCGAGCCGTTCGTGTTGTTCGACCGCGAGCGGGTCGCCGCCGCAGGCGGTTTCGGCCGTCGTCCCCTCCGGTCCGTCCCGCGCCGGCGCCGGCACACCTTGTGGGAGCCGTTCTTCTACCGGCCGACAAGACAGTCGCCGCTCCGACGGTGGCGTCCGTGGGCTGCCGCGGTGCTCGTCGGCGCCATCGCCGCTGCCGCACTGACCGGGCACTGGATGCCGACCGTACTGCTGCTCGACGCCGCCGTCGCATGGAGCGCCGCGGCCTGCGCCGCACGGTTGCTCGCCGGAATGGCCGGCCGCCCCGTGCCCTGCAAAATTAGTGTTAAAAATTTCACAGTGTCATAAAATTTCCGTATCTTTGACTTTGTCAAGCGATGCCCCATCGCACGACAACGACAAACCAACAATTCGCTACGATGACCAACGACAAGATGGCGATGTATCTGCTGCCCCCGCTCTTCAATGCGGCGGTGCGGGCCGGCGCCTCGATCATGCAGGTCTACAAGAACCGCGACGACTACGACATCAGCCTCAAGAGCGACCGTACGCCCATCACCATAGCCGACCGCCTGGCCCACAAGACCATCCGCGAGTACCTGGGCCCGACGCGCATTCCGGTGCTGAGCGAGGAGGGGCGCGAGATGCGCTACGACGAGCGCCGCAACTGGGAGCTCTACTGGCTGGTCGACCCGCTCGACGGCACGGTCGAATTCATCAAGGGTAACAACGAATTCACGGTCAACATCGCCCTGATGGAGAACAACGTCTGCACGGGGGCCGTAATCTACGTGCCCTACTACGAAAAAATGTACATCGCCGGCCTCAACACGGGCACCTTCCTCAAGGAGCATGTCGTTCCCGATGCCGCCGCCGACTACACCTACGACCGAATCATCGCCGACTGCCGGCGGTTGCCGCTCGAACCCGACCACGAGCGCCTGCGCGTGGCCGTGTCGCGGTCGCACCAGACCGAGGAGACGCACCGGCACATCGACCGGCTGCGCGAGCTGTACCCCGACCTGGAGGTCGTCGAGCAGGGCAGTTCCTACAAATTCTGCCTCTTGGCCGAGGGCAAGGTCGATTACTACGTCCGCACGACGCACACCTACGAGTGGGACACCGCCGCCGGCGAGCTGATTCTCGCCGAGGCCGGAGGTTCCACCCGTTCGCTTCCCGACAACCGGGCCCTGCGTTACAACGAGGAGGACCTGCACAACCCCTGGTTCGTCAGCCGGTCGTGCCGTTGCAAGGTCTGACCCCCGCGGCAAGCATCCGTCCGTCCCGGAGCGTTCGGTCTCCGGGGCCGCTTTCGCTTCTTCCGCCCGCTTTCATCGCCCCTGCTCCCGGGCTCGGCTCGCTTTTCCCGACGCCTGCCTTTTTCTTTGCGGGCGCATCCGCCACTTCGGCCTCGCTCTCCGCTTCCGGGCGCCGCATGAATAGCACTGCATATAAATTAAGGAGCGGCTCCCGGTAGGGAGCCGCTCCTTGTTCATCGCCCTGCAAAGGCTATTTCTCGGGGGCTTCGAGTTCTACCGCTTCGAAGGTCGCAAGCGTCTCACCGTCGCCGAAAAGGGTCAGTTCGTCACCGTCGATGGAGAAGCCGTCCACCCGGCCCAGCATGTCCAGGAAAGCCTGTTCGTACTCCATGTCGGGGCAGGCCATCCGCGTCACGCCCATCTCGCCGAATGCAAGGGTGCCGTCGATGGCTTCGTAGTTGCCGAAGAAAAGGTTGCAGTTGGTGCGGCCGGCCGCCGACATGTCTTCGCCGCTGAACACCAGCGTGAAAGCATCGTCTTCGGCTGCGATGGCTTCGGCGGGGATACCCTCCGTCGCCACAAGTTTCCAGGTGGTCTCCGTCAGCGGTTTGTCATTCTGCGCACCGCCGCAGGCGGTCATTGCGCCGAGCAGCGCAACGGCTGCGAGCATCTTTTTCATGATTCGTCTGTTTTTAATAGTCATCTGTTTGCCGGCAACCCGACAAATCGCGGGCCACAGGCCCGCCGCCGCAAAGATAGCGATTAAATCCCGCCCCTCCAAACTTCCGGGGCCGCAGGGCCGCAGCATTCCGACCCCGCAATTCCCCGCAAGGCAACTTCCGCGTAGATGCTGGACGCAGCGCACGGAGAAAGCATTGGCGCGATTGGTACCGTGCAAAGGCCGCACCTCTTCCTTGCCGAAACGAATCGAACCCACCGTAGCATGCGTGTCGTCGAAGACAGACGAGGACCAATACCACGACTCGCCTTCGTCGATACCGGACACGGATCCCGTCTCTCGGGTGCGGTAGCCCGCAGCAGGCGCTGAAAAGCAATCGCTCGGGGGAATGCCGCAGAGAGGGAACAAACAATGCAC
>JAIDUZ010000041.1 GCA_029059935.1 Alistipes sp. | reverse complement strand
TCACAGCTTGCTGTTGCGTACAAAAATTACGAATCCCCGTTCTTAACGGGGCGGGCCTCCGCCGGGGGAGGCTGCGGCCCGCACGGTTCTTTGAGCCGCTCACACAGAAAAGGATTAATTGTGAATTAATCCTCCGTACGGGGTCTTGACTCTGGCTGCGCCTTGGATGGGCTGCGCCTCGGTTATGCCCGAACAAGTTCGGCATAACTCTCGGCTTGCACCATCATCGCTCCCGCTCGGCAAAGCCTGCAAGCAGCCTCTGCCCTCGCTTAATCGCGAAGTTGTGAATTCTGAATTGTGAATTGTGCTTTGTTCCCTCTCTGCGGCATTCATTCGAGCGATTGCTACAGAGCTCCTGCTGCGGGCTATCGCGTCGCCTCGACGGCGGCCTTGGGCGGTCTCGGTGTGGAGGGCAGCTCCTGGTCGTCGTCGTCTTTCGCTTCCGGCAGTATCCACGGGGGCCGCTTGTGCTTTGCCGCGAGCCTCGTGGGCCCGCAGAGCAGCCCCTACCGGGCATACGGGCTTTCCGTGCGCTGCGTCCAGCATCTGCGGGGCTGCTTTTTCTGACGGCCCGGGCGGGAATACCGCAGGATGGAGAACGGAGAGCAGATGGCGGCGTTCGCCGGCCGGACCGAATTTTGCATGATAACAATCATATAACTTTAAATACGACACATTATGAAAAAGTTTTTGTTCCTTTTTGCGGCCGGTCTGCTTCTGACGGGCACTCTTTCCGCCGGAACTTTCGCCGACCGTCCTATCACGTTCGACAAGCTCCCCGAGGCGGCGCAGAAGTTCATCAAGACGCACTTCGCGTCGTCGCAGCTGCTCTATGCCAAGGTCGACGACGACCTGTTCAACAACGACTACAAAGTGGTTTTCTCCGACGGCGTGTCGGTCGAATTCGCCGCTAACGGCGAGTGGAAAGAGGTGGAGACCAAGCGCGGCGAAGTGCCCGCGGCCATCGTACCGCAGATGATCCGCGACCAGGTCGCTTCGCAGTTTCCTGCGGCCCGCATCGAAAGCATCGACCGTGACCGGCGCGGTTACGAGGTGGGGCTGAGCAACGGTCTCGAACTCAAGTTCGACCGGCAGTACAACCTGGTGGAGATAGACGACTGAGTCCTCCGCCGATTGCCGATGCCCGCCCTTCATCGAAGGGCGGGCATCGCCGTATAGGCCGAAGCTATGGCGGCATCAGTTATTATGATGGCTTCGGGGTTGTCCGTGTCGATAAGAATCGTATCTTTGTCGGGGAACGAATACGTAAACTTACAAAACGATACGATTATGTTAAGCAAGAAACTCCACGAAGCGCTCAACGCGCAAATCAACGCCGAATTGTGGTCGGCCTATCTCTATCTGTCGATGTCGCTCGACGCCGAAAGCAAGGGCCTGAAAGGGGTGGCCAACTGGTTCCGCATCCAGTTCCGCGAGGAGCAGGACCACGCCCGCATCTTCATGAACTACGTCCTCTCGCGCGATGCCGAGGTCAAGCTGGCGCCCATTGCCGAGGTGCGCACCGAGTGGGCTTCGCCGCTGGAGATGTTCCGCGACACGCTGGCCCACGAGAAGAAGGTGACGGCCATGATCGAGAACCTGGCCGCCATTGCTGCCGAAGACAAGGATTTCGCTTCGTCGAACAAGCTGGTGTGGTTCATCGACGAACAGATCGAGGAGGAAGAGAATGCCCGCGGCATGATTCAGTCGTTCGAGGCGGTGGAAGACAACAAGTTCGGTCTCTACATGCTGGACAAGGAGCTGGCCGCCCGCACTTACTCGGTGCCGTCGCCCCTGGCGTCGAGCGAAGAGTAGAACGGGAGAACGACGACCGGAAAGCGGGAAGTGCATGAGCGCTTCCCGCTTTTTTTGCGGCATGCGGAGCTCCGGACGTTGTGTTACAGCGGCTCGCGGTCGGTTATCTTGTAGTCGATGTCGGCCCGGCGGGCCTGCGAGTGCTGGCAGGCGCGGCGGATGCGGTAGAGACGTCCCTCCTTGAGCAGGAGCGCGCCGGTCTGGTGGTAGCGGAACGGGATGTCGGCCTCGACGCACTGCCGGCGGACGGAGAGCACCCAGTCGTAGTCGCACGTGCGGGCCTCGGGGCCCGATTCGCCGCCGACGGAGACCTCCTCGATGGCCGGCGAGAGCCAGGGCGAAAGCTCCAGCGGCTCCAGCAGCGGGGCGCAGACGATGATGCGGTGACGGACGGGCGTGTTGAGGAAGCAGGGCAGGCGCCGGGCGGCCATCTCCTGGTTCTCGACCGTGCAGCCGACGGTGACGTTGTCGTAGCCCGCACCCCAGTCGGGCGGCAGCACGTCGCGCAGGCGCTCGATGCGTTTGGTGAAGAACATGAACGAGAGGTCGTGGCGCAGGCGCATCATCTCCCACGCCGCAGGACGCCAGGCATCGGCTTCTTCGAGCAGAAAATCCGACGTGAAGCAGGCATAGACCCGTTCGCCTGCGGGGATTTTGAACCTCCCGTCGCGGCTGCGCTGCACGGGCAGGCCGAACGCCGCCGTTTTGCGCGCCCGGCTGCTGTCGAGGTTGTGCCGTCCGTCCTGCCGGTAGACATAGCAGTGGCGGCAGCCCTCGCTGACTTTGCGGCATCCGTGCCAGGGGTTCCACATGACGGACATGGCGGCGGGGTTCAGAGTTCCATGCGGAGCCGCACGAGGTCGCGGCATACCTCACCCGCCTCGACGATGGGGCAGGGGTAGAATTTCGGGAAGTAGTCGCGGTCGATTTCCACCGGCTCGAAGCCGAACGACCGGTAGAGTGCCAGCGGGCCTGCCTCGACGTTGGCGGTGGCGATTTCGATGCGGCGGAAGCCCTCGTCGCGGGCGACGCGCAGAGCGTGGAAGATGAGATCGGAGCCGATGCCGCGCCGCTGGAAAGCCGGGTCGACCGCAAGGTTGACGATTTCGACCGTGAAGGGGTGGGTGCGGATGAGCATGCAGACGCCGACGGTGCGGCCCTCGGTCAAGGCTATGTAACAGTCGCCGCGGTCGATATAGTCGGCTACCGAGTCGGGCGATTCGTCGCCCAGGAGCAGCAGCTCCCACGGCGGGGTGTCGGTTTTCAGAATGCGGGTTTCCATGGAGGGGTCAGAAGAGTGAGACGATGCCTTCGTAGGAGAGGAGGATGGCGGCGTAGCGCAGGGCCTTGCCGGCCAGCATCGAACCGGCCGTCAGCCACGGGTCGGCGCGCAGCAGTCCCAGCATCACGGCGATGGCCTCGCCGATGACGGGCAGGAAGCCGAAAAAGCCCATGGCGGCACCGCGTCCGGCCACGAACTTGCGGGCCCGGGCCAGCTTGCGGGGGCCGATGCCTATCCGGGCGATCCACTCCGTGCGTCCCAGCCTGCCGAGCCAGTAACACGTCATGCCGCCGAGGGTGTTGCCCGCCGAAGCGGCCAGCAGACACCACAGCGGGCGGGCGCCCATGCCGAGGAGCACGACCAGCACGGCTTCCGAACTGAAGGGCAGGATGCTCCCGGCGACGGCGGCCGAGATGAAAAGCCCCCAGTAGCCCCAGTCGACGAGTAGTTGGGTGAATGTCTCCATTTGGTTCTTTCGATGAGCGGTTTGCGTTGGACCGGGGCGGACCTGTATTGTGGAAGGTGCCGGCGCGCCGGGCGGAAAACCGCATGCTTGCGAACAAAGATAGTGCAAGCAGGGTAGAGAATCAAATTTGTGGGAAAAATGCCGTCCAGATTTCAGCCGGCCGTCCTGCGGTGAAAAAATGTTTGAGGGGTGTGCTCTTCTCCCGGCCGGGGCGGGATGTTCTCTTCGGTTGGCTTGTGCTGCGATTGCCTGTCAAGGGGGAAGTTGGCGGAGAGGCATCAAAAAAACGACCCGCATCTGTTGCGGGCCGTTGCTGTTTGTGGGAACATGCGGATTTGAAGTGCGAAGCACTCGCGGGGCGACCGCTGGTGATCGAATATCTTTTCGCCCCGCAACCCCCTTATAAAAAAATCCGCGTCGGCACACGACAAACGACCGGCAAACGAAGTGAGCCGGTTTTTGTGGCGAAACCGTTGCAAGCAGGCTTGCAAATAGGCTGAGACACAAAAAAGCGACGGACAATTGTCCGTCGCCGTCGTTTGCATCGTTGTGGGAACATGCGGATTTGAACCGCAGACCTCCTGCTTGTCGAGCAGGCGCTCTAAACCAACTGAGCTATGCTCCCTTGGAAATTTTTCGATGCAAATATATGATAAATATATTTGTATTGCAAACTTATAGCCTTATTTTGGATGCTTCTTTCTTTTTGCCTGTAAAAAAGCACGCGAGAAAATTCTTCTCGTTGTATTATTCCCCTAAGCTGGATTTCTTGTTGTCTTGTTGTGTAACTTTCTTTAAAGTTTTTAAAACACTTTAAAGAAAGTTTAATGTTTGATTTATCAACTCCTTGAATTTGTCGCTCCTTATATATGTGCTTTTCACCTTGTTGACGGGAATCACGTTGACATATCCGAGTTTTGCCAGACCTTCTAAATCACCCTTTGCCGTGGGATAAGACACGTTCATGCGTGTTTGAATTTCTTTGACGGAGAATGAAAGGTTCGGGGAATCGTTGTACCATTTGATGATTTGAGCCTGACGGGCATTTATATTGCCTAATTTTAAGAAATCGGAAGTTTGCTGCTGCTCGTCTATCTTGCGCTGGATATATTGGCGAAGCTCGTTGTAGGCCAACCCGACCGCCTGTAAATGATAGGCTACAAAATACCCCAAATCATACTCGTCGCATTCCGTATACAAATAAGCCTTTTCGTATTGGCGTTTGCTTCGGCCGATAATGCGGGAAATGGAGAGATACTCTGTTAGCCAGTACCCTTTGCGAAGCATATACCAATAGAATACGGCACGGGCCGTACGCCCGTTTCCGTCTACGAACGGATGGATGAATGCGATGAGAAAATGGATGATGATGCCTTTGACGATGGGATGAATGAATACGTCGTTGAAGTCATCGTCGCCAAAAAGCTTGCAGATACTTTCGATCAAACTTTCGATTTCGCTGCTGTCGGGCGGAGTGTGGATTGTTTCGTGTGTAATGCCGTCTTCGACGACAACATTGTTATCCGTGCGGAACCGACCTTCGTCATTGCTGTCATCCAACGTTTTGTAAGTCATCAGCTGATGGATGTGCAATAACGTTTCTTTTGTGAATTTCTCGTCTTTGTGTTGAAGAATGAAACGGATTGTTTCGTAGTTATTATAAATCATTTGCTCTCCGCGTGTTCGCGGAGAAACGGATCTGCGCAGCATGTCTTTCGCAATTTTGCGCGTGGTGGCGGCCCCTTCCATCTGGCTGGATGCGATGGCTTCCTCCATGTTGGAACTGATTAGATAACGGTTCTTGTCTGCGTCGGGGATGAAGCTTTGCGTTCCCAAATATCCGCCCAGATTCATGTCAAATTCATGACATAGTTGTTGCATGTAGTCCGTCACATATAGCTTGAAGCGATAATTGCCTATTTCTAATGTTTTGGCGAACATGCGCGACAATTTGACGCAAGCCCATAAATCCTGTGTGGAAATTTTATCCGGGAGGGGCTTGTATTTGACATCCGTCCAGTATAGATACTGCTTGTTGATCTTGTTGACAATGTCGGCGATTATCGGATCGCAGCTCAAGCGAAGTGCCTTGTCGAATTGTTCTTTGCGTATTTTGGGTGGAGATTCTATCATATCCATGCGTTTCGTGCGTGTGCAAATGTAATAAAATTCTTTAAAATACTTGAAAGGTTTTAAAGAATTCTTGCTTTTCTCTTACACGAATTAATCCAAATGCTTTTTCTTTGAATTTTGTCGGAGCGAGTTCGATATTCATGCTATTCCATTGTGCGCGTGGCGGAATTATGTGCAACGATGCACAGCCGGCGTATGGTTTCAAGGGGTGTTGCGGTTTTTTGGGCGAAATCTTTTCAAGGTAGACGTTGTGAGCCGGCTTTCGCTTTTGCAGTGGTTTTCATTGGGTAATATTTCGGTGAAATGCGGAGGTTTTGACTATGAAAATAAATCCGCGATCTACATTCAGATAGATCGCGGATTTTAAATCGACGGATAGGGATAAGCATCCTGCCGGGCGGCCAAGCCACAAAAAAACGATTGATTCGAATCAATCGTTTGTCGTCTGTGACTTCGTGGGAGCTGAGGGATTCGAACCCCCGACCCTCTGCTTGTAAGGCAGACGCTCTGAACCAGCTGAGCTAAGCTCCCCTAAAAATGGCTCGGGACTGCAAAGGTAATTCAATTTTTGCGAACTCCAAATTTCCTGCGGAAAAATTTCGTCCGCCGTTCTTCGGACGCTCCCTCCGGCCGGAACTCCGGCTCCAAGAGACCCGCCGCCGTCGGATTTCCGACTCCGGCATCGCCTTCCGAACTACCTCTCCTTTTGAAAGAACTTGTGCAACCCTCGCGCATCTGCGCCTGAACAAGGACTTGAACCTAGGACCCCATGATTAACAGTCATGTGCTCTAACCAACTGAGCTATTCAGGCATTCGATTCGGTCTCTGGGACCGTTTCGGAGTGCAAATATATAGCAAATTTTGATTCCCGCAAAATTATTGTGCTAATTTTTCGCAAAAAATGTACCTTTGCATATTCGCTTATGGTATGACGATGGCTTCGAAAAAACATATCGCGCTTATTTTCTGTATGTTGTGTTTTGCGCTCTCCGCGCGGGCCCAGCTCGTCTTCTCGCCGGCGGTGTGGGACTTCGGGCCGATCGAGGAGAGCGGGGGGCGTGTGAGCCACGTGTTTACGGGTGTCAACCGCGGCGAACGGCCCGTGGTGATTCTCGATGTGGTGACCTCGTGCGGGTGTACGGTCCCCGAATTCTCGCGCAAGCCCGTGCTGCCGGGCGATTCGACCCGCATCACGGTCACGTTCGACCCCATGAACCGCCCCGGCGTTTTCGACAAGGACCTGGGCGTCTACTCTTCGGAGCGGCGGAAAATCGCCACGCTCTCCATCTCCGGCAGCGTCATGCCGCGCGAAAAGTCGGTCGAGGAACTCTATCCGTTCGACATCGGCGGCGGCGTGCGGCTCGATGCGACGCTGTGCGCCTTTACCTATGTATACCAGGGAGTGCCGAAGCAGACGAGCGTGGGGTGTCTCAACACCTCGGGCCGCACGGTGCGGCTGGAACTCGTGCCCGAGGAGGCCAGCGGACTGTTGCGGGCGACGGCACCCCGGAATCTCGCACCCGGAGAGCGCGGCGAAATCAACTTCATCTATGAAATCCCGGCCGAAGCCCCCCGCTATGGGACCTTGCGCGACGTTTTTGCCATTCGGGTCGACGGACGCCGGAGCGGAACCATGCTGGTCGTGCACGGCATCGGAGTGGACAATCCCGCCGTCGTGAAGAAGACGGCGGCGCCGCAGGCCCGGCTGAGCGAACTCACCGTGAAATTCGGCTCGGTGAAACATGCGGCGCCCTGTCAGCGCAAAAGTTTCACCTTGTTCAATACGGGCGCCGGCGAATTGGTCGTCCGGGCCGTCGAAAGCCGCGGCCGCATCGGCATTGCGCTCGCTGCGGGGCAGCGGATAGCGCCCGGAGGCAGCTGCCGCGTGGAGCTGTCGCTCGACCCCGCCCGGCAGGAATACGGTCTGCTGACCGACCACATCCTGCTGATAACCAACGACCCCGAACGGCCCATGCGGCGCGTGCGCGTGACGGCCATCATCGAAGACTGAACCCAAACACGAATACATGTATCCCATTCTTGAAAAACGGTGCCTGGCTCCGGGCATTTGGCTCATGAAGGTCGAAGCGCCCCGCGTAGCCCGGGCGGCCCTGCCCGGGCAGTTCGTCATCGTGCGTGCCGACGAGTGCGGCGAGCGCGTGCCGCTTACGATTGCCGATTTCGACGCTGCGCAGGGCAGCGTGACCATCGTTACGCAGGCCATCGGCGTGTCGACGCGCAAGATATGCGCGCTGGAGGCGGGCGACGCTTTGGCCGACTTCGCCGGGCCGCTCGGCCATCCGTCGGAGTTCGTGCGGCTGTCGCCCGAGGAGCTGTGCCGTCGGCGCTATGTCTTCATCGGGGGCGGCGTGGGCACGGCGCCGGTCTATCCGCAGGTGAAGTGGCTGCACGAGCACGGTGTGGACGCCGACGTCATCATCGGTGCCAAGAACCGGGAGATGCTGATCTATGCCGACGAGATGCGCGCCGTGGCCGGGAATCTCCATATCGCCACGGACGACGGCTCGGAGGGTTTCAAGGGACTTGTCACCCAGCTGCTCGAAAAGCTGATTGCCGAAGGCCGCCGCTACGACGAATGCGTGGCCATCGGTCCCATGATCATGATGAAGTTTGTGGCGCTGACGACCCGGAAATACGGGCTGAAGACCACCGTGTCGCTCAACGCCCTGATGGTCGACGGCACGGGCATGTGCGGCGCCTGCCGGGTGACGGTGGGCGGCCGTACGCGCTTCACCTGCGTCGACGGGCCCGAGTTCGACGCCCACGAAGTGGATTTCGACGAGGCGATGCGCCGTCAGGGCATGTACCGCTCGCAGGAGCAGCGTGCCGCAGCCATCGCGGCCGAGCGTGCTGCCGGACACCAGTGTAAAATAGGATTGGACAAGTAGCCATGGCAAACAAAATACCGCGCGTACCCGTACGCGAACAGGACCCCGCACGTCGGGCCACCAATTTCGAAGAGGTCTGCTACGGCTACGACCTCGACGAGGCGACCCGCGAGGCGTCGCGCTGTCTGAACTGCAAGAATCCCCGCTGCGTGGCGGCCTGCCCCGTGGGGGTGAAGATTCCGGAGTTTATCGAAGCCCTGCACCGGGGCGACCTGGCCGGAGCGTCGGCTGTCATTGCGCGCGACAGTTCGCTGCCGTCGGTCTGCGGCCGTGTCTGTCCGCAGGAGACGCAGTGCGAGGGTTCGTGCATTCTCGGCATCAAGGGCGAACCGGTGGCCATCGGCAAGCTGGAACGTTTCGTCGGCGACTGGAAGCTGGCGCAGCCCCATGCTGCCGACCCGGCGCCGGCGCCGCGCAACGGCCGTCGGGTCGCCGTCATCGGAAGCGGACCTGCCGGTCTGGCCTGTGCCAGCGACCTGGCCAAGATGGGCTACGGGGTGAAGATTTTCGAGGCGCTGCACAAAGTGGGAGGCGTGCTGGTCTACGGCATTCCCGAATTCCGCCTGCCCAAGGAGAAGATCGTGGCACGCGAAATCGACGAGGTGCGCCGCCTGGGCGTGGAGATAGAGACCGACGTCATCGTGGGACGCACGGTGACGGTCGATTCGCTGCTCGACGAGGAGGGCTACGATGCCGTGTTCATCGGTTCGGGTGCCGGGCTGCCGCGTTTCATGGGCATTCCGGGCGAGAATCTCAACGGTGTGGTCTCGGCCAACGAATTCCTGACGCGCGCCAACCTGATGCGCGCCTACGACGAGGAGTACGACACGCCCATTTATGTGGGCAAGCGTGTGGCAGTGGTCGGCGGCGGCAACGTGGCGATGGACGCCGTGCGTACGGCCTGCCGGCTGGGTGCCGAGGCGACGATCGTCTACCGTCGCAGCGAAGCCGAACTTCCGGCGCGCGCCGAGGAGGTGCACCACGCCAAGGAGGAGGGCATCCGCTTCCGGATGCTGACCAACCCCGTCGAGGTGCTGGGCACCGACGACGGTTGGGTGCGCGGCGTGCGGTGCGTGGAGATGGAGCTGGGCGAACCCGATGCCAGCGGCCGCCGGTCGCCGGTGGCGAAAGCCGGTTCGGAGTTCGACATCGAGTGCGACGTGGTCATCATGGCGCTGGGAACCTCGCCCAATCCGCTGCTGGCCGCCACGACGTCGGGACTGGAGACCGACCGCCGCGGATGCATCACGGCCGATGCTGCGGGCGCCACCTCGCGCGAAGGCGTCTTTGCGGGGGGCGATGCCGTGACGGGTGCCGCCACGGTGATTCTGGCCATGGGGGCCGGACGCACCGCCGCCAAAGCCATAGATGCATACGTGCGGGGAAAATTCGCAGAGTGATTTTTTCGCTTCTCAAAAGGCCGGGCATTGCAAGTCAGCAATGCCCGGCCTTTTTATGTTGGCAGTCGGCGGCGTTTTGCCGCCCCGTTGCGGAATGACGGCTTCGGACGAACGGAAGCCGAGAGGAATTTGCCTTATGAATTGCGCGCTACCAGCACTTCATCCACCTTGTCGGCAATCATCTGCGGCGTGACGGCGTGCAGACAGCGGTAGTCGCCGTAGCGGCAAGGTCTGGCCCCGAAGACCGAGCAGGGCCGGCACGGCATGTCGGCCTGCAGGACAAGGGCCGGGTCGCATCCCCAGCCCAGGAATCCCAGTCCGGGGTGCGTGGCGCCCCACACCGAGACCACGGGCGTGGCGGCGAGCGCCGCCAGGTGCATGGCCAGCGAGTCCATCGAGACCATGCAGTCGAGGTGGGCGATGAGCGCCATCTCTTCCGCCAGTCCGGTTTTGCCGTAGAGCGCCGTGACGTTGGGATATGTTTCCTCCATCTCCCGGGCGAAGTCGGCTTCGGACCCCCCCCCGCTATGAATGAAGAGCCGGTCGCAGCGCTCCGCGAGCAGCCGCACGGCCTCGCGGCCCGAATCGGCGGGGTAGGTTTTGCCCGGCTGGGCCGAGAAAGGCGCGAAACCCACCCAGCGGCCCGTCTTGGGGCCCAGAGGATTGGGCCGGTCGGTGCGCAGAACCGGTGCGGGGTCGTCGAACTCGAAGCCCAGGCGGCGGAAGACGTCGCAGTAGCGCAGCACGGTGTGGCGCAGGGAGTGTGCACGGGAACCGCCCTCGCGGATGAAGCGCCGCTTGCGGGCGTGCTCCTTGTCGATACGGGCCGTGGGGATGCCGAAGAACCGCAGCCACTGGCGGAACATGGCCGAACGCATGACGCCGTGGACGTCGGCCGCGGCATCGACGCCGGCCCTGCGGGCCTCGCGTGCCAGACGGAACATGCCGGCCAGCGAATGGTGGCGCCCCCTGACGTCGACCTCCAGGAAATCGACGCCCAGCCCCTCGAAGAAGGGGAAGAAGAGCTTCTGCGTGGCCACCGTAATCCGCAAATCGGGATAGGCCTTGCGCAGTGCGCGCAAGGCATGCGGCAACATGGCTACGTCGCCCATGGCCGAGGTGCGGAACACCAGGAGGTGCCGGGGCAGCGGCTTACTTTTTGCCATAGAGCACCGGATTGAGCGCCGGGTCGTTGTACATCTTCATCTGCTTGTAGGTCTTCATATACTTGCGGCCCGCTTCGATGTCGGCGAGGAGCTCCTCGATGGCCTGCGACAGGTCGGTCTGCTGCGTCCGGAGCACCTCCAGCTTCGCCCGGCAGGCGGCGCGGTGGGCGTCGTCGACGTCGGTGCGGAGGGTCTCCTGCTCCATGTGGTAGATTTTCAGCGCCAGAATCGACAGCCGGTCGACGGCCCAGGCGGGCGTCTCGGTGTTGATGCGGGCGTCGGGCGCGGGGGTCACCTCCCGGTATTTGTCGAGCAGGTAGGAGTCGATGTACTCCACCATGTCGGTGCGCTCCTGGTTCGAACGGTCGATGCGGCGCTTGAGGGCCAGCGCTTCGGCGGGGTCGATTTCCGGATTGCGGATGATGTCCTCCAGGTGCCACTGCACGGTGTCGATCCAGTTCTTCAGATAGAGCAGATGGTCGGGAGTGCCTGCTTCATAGGGGTTTTCGATGGGTGTATCGACATCGTCCCGGCGATGGTAGTCGTCGATGGCGCGGCGGAAAATCGCATTCGCATTTCGGGTAAACGTTTTCGATAAGCCGAGGGCAGAGCCAAGCTTGCTTGAGCTATGCCGAGGCGAGAAAACCTGCCTGCAAAGGAACGTTTCCGATAAGCCGAGGGCAGAGCCGAACTTGTTCGAACTGTGCCGAGGCGAGAAAAGATGCAAGAATTTGAACATATCTTTTCGACGGTTTGGGATATGGTTATTTCGACGGATTGTTATACCTTTGTTGGGCCTAACTCAAAACAAAGATAATGATTATTTGCAAAAAAGCAATACTTGCGGGCGTGATGGCCCTGGCGGGTATCGTTCCGGTCGCCGCGCAGACGCGTCTGACGCGCGAGGAGTACATCGAGCGCTACAAGTCCATCGCCGTGGCCCAGATGGAGCGCTACGGCATCCCGGCCAGCATCACCATGGCGCAGGGTATTCTGGAGTCGGACAGCGGCAACAGCCGCCTTTCGCTCGAATCGAACAACCATTTCGGCATCAAGTGCAAGAAGAACTGGACGGGCCCCCGGGTCTATCACGACGACGACGAGAAGGACGAATGCTTCCGGGCCTACGAATCGGTCGAGGCGTCGTATCATGACCATGCCGTGTTTCTCGACACCCAGCCGCGCTACGACTCGCTCTTCGCCTATCCCTCGACCGACTACAAGAGCTGGGCGCGCGGTCTGAAGGCCGCCGGCTACGCCACGGCGCCCGACTATGCGCAGCGGCTGATCCGCATCATCGAATACTACCAGCTCTATCTGCTCGATTCGCCCACGGACGGCGAACGGCTCTATGCCGCGAGCAAGGGCAAGACCCTGGAGACTCCGGCCCGCTCCTCCTCGCAGGGCAGCCTGGCCATCGGCGGCTATCTGATCGACCCCGACAACTACCGCGTGACCATCAACTCGCACGAGGGCTACAACGTCTACACGACCAACGGCGTGCACTACGTGCTGGCCAAGGAGAACGACTCGTACGAGGAGATAGGTCGCAAGTTCCGCCTGTCGGCGGGCAACCTGCGCAAGTTCAACGACGTGAAGAGCCGCCGCGCCCGCCCGGCCCATGGCGAAGTGGTCTTCATCGAACGCAAGAAGAAGGCCTGGGACGGCAATGCCCGCCACCACCTCTGCCGCCAGGGCGAAACCACGGCCTCCGTGGCCCAGTCCTACGGCATCCGCACCCGTTCGCTGGAAAAGCTCAACGGACTGAAGTCGGGCGCCGTGCTTGTGGCCGGCCAGGAGCTGCGGATAAAATAGAAGCAGCATTTATTTCGATTCACGATTCATTGCAGGAATTTACGATTGGACTATTATATGCATTGAAGTACCGAGGATACGCAATTCGGATTTGTTCGGGCACTCCGACCGAAGCCCCTCCCAAGGGAGGGGTTTGGGGTGGGGTCCAAAACTGAATACGCCGCCACTGGCGGCGAGCCCCGACGTTCGGATTTTAAAAGCTATTCCTTAGACACTGGTACATCAAAGTATATAGATGGGTACGATTGTTCCGATTCCGCGAATCCTCCGATTCAATTGTGAATTTTTAATTTTAAATTTATGGAAACCCCTCCGCTCCGAGCGCGGATTCTCGACACCGTGATCCGCAAGTCGACCCTCAAGCAGCAGGTCTTCGACAACACGTTCGCCGCCTTCAATCAGCTGAAGGAGGTGCTTTTCGAAATGGCGTCGGAGTTCGACGACGCCCTCGACGGCAAACTCGACCGCCGCGTGCGCATCGAGTACCGCGACCGCGGCAAGTTCGAGACCCAGTTGCAGGTGGCCAGCGACATCCTGATTTTCCAGATGCACACCGACGTCTTCGACTTCGATGCGCAGCATCCCGTGCGGCAGACTCCCTATGTCGCCGCCGATGCCGGAAACGCCTATTGCGGCATGGTCAGCATCTACAACTTCCTGTCCGACTCGTTCAAGTTCAACCGCAATGCCGACGAGGGTTACCTCATCGGGCGTCTGTTCATCAACCGCGAACGACGTTATTTCGTTGAGGGCAAGGGGCGGATTTCGGTCCGGGCCGCCGACTTCGGCACTGCCGAAATCGACCGGCGGGCCTTGGTCGCCATTCTGGAGGAATCCATCGCCCATGCGCTCGATTTCGACCTCCTCACGCCGCCCTACGAGACCTTCGCCCGTGTGACGGTCGACCAGTTCAACACCAAGATGGACAACTCGAAGTTCGTGACCGGCAAACGCCTGGGCTACGACTTCGACACAACCGACATTCAGCCTTGAAAAAGTTTTTCCTGCTCCTTTGCACGGCCGGTTTCGCCCTCTCGGCCGCCGCGCAGAACGAATATGCCGAAATCGCCCGTCTGCGCGGTCTGAACCGGCGTGTCGCCGGCATCCGTTCGATGAACGACGGCGAACACTATACGGCCCTGGAAGGCAACGACATCGTGCGTTATGCCTACGCTTCCGATGCGCCCGGAGAGAAGCTCCTGCCCGCGTCGGCCGCCGGGCTGAAGATTACCGACTACGCCTTTTCGCCCGACGAACGGCGCATCCTCGTGGCGTCGGGCTACGCACCCATCTACCGCCATTCCTACACGACGCGCTATCATCTGGTCGACGGCAGCGCCTGCCGGCCCGTTCTGCCCGAAGCCGAAGCCCCGCGCGACGCCTCCTTTTCGCCCGACGGCGCGTCGATCGTCTATTCCGACCGCAACGACCTCTATCTCTACGACATCGCCTCGGGCCGCACGCGCCGGCTGACCGCCGACGGCGAGTGGAACGCCGTCATCAACGGCACGGCCGACTGGGTCTACGAAGAGGAGTTCGGATTTACGAAAGCCTATGCTTTCTCGCCCGACGGGAGCCGTCTGGCCTACCTGCGTTTCGACGAGCGCAACGTGCCTATGATGCAGATGATGCGCTTCGACGGCAAGCTCCACAACGAGGCCTTCGCGTTCAAGTATCCCAAGGCCGGAGAACCCAATTCGGTGGTGCAGCTCTTCGTCGTCGACCTTGCCTCGGGACGCACCGAGCGCATCGACACCGGCACGGAGACCGACCAGTACATCCCCCGCATCGGCTTCACGCCCGACGGCCGGCTGTGGTACCACCGCATCAACCGCCGGCAGAACACCTTCGAGGTGATGCTCTGCGAACCCCACGGAGCCCAGCGCACCATCTACGAAGAGCGGGCCCAGCAGTATGTCGAACGGGTCGACGACAACACGGTCACGTTCATCGACAAGGATCGCTTCCTGGTCCGCCAGGAGAGCCTCACGGGTTTCATGCACCTCTATCTTTACAGCATCCGCAGCGGCCCGCTCGCCCAGGTCACCAAGGGCGACTGGGAGGTGACCGAGGTGGTCGGCGTCACGCCCAGGCGCGTGTGGTATCTCTCCACCGAGACGTCGCCCCTGCGCCGCAACCTTTACAGCGTGGCGCTCAACGGCAAGGACAAGCGCCGCCTGACTCCCGGCGAAGGCTATCATACGGTCGTGCCGGGCAAGGGGATGAAATACTGCATCGTCACCGCTTCGTCGGCCACGACGCCCAACCGTGTGGAGATTCGCACCGGCGAGGGCCAGCCCGTACGTACGCTGGCCGTCAGCACCGAGCTGGAATGCGAACTGGCGGCTTCGCGGCGCCCGGTCAAGGAGTTCTTCACGTTCGTGACCGAGCGCGGCGACACGCTCAACGCCTACATGGTGCGTCCGCGCGACTTCGACCCCTCGAAGCGTTACCCCGTGCTGCTCACGCAGTATTCCGGCCCCGGTTCGCAAACCGTGGCCGACCGTTGGTCGCTCGACTGGGAGGATGCGCTGGTCGACAAGGGCTACGTCGTGGCGGCGGCCGACGGCCGCGGTACCGGATTCCGCGGCGAGAAGTTCAAGAAACAGACCTACGGCCGGCTGGGTGCCCTGGAGGTCGAGGACCAGCTGTCGTTCGCCCGCCACATGGCCGCACAGCCGTGGGCCGATGCCGGGCGTATCGGCATCTACGGGTGGTCGTTCGGCGGCTTCATGGCCGCGAGCTGCGCACTGAAGGGGCTGGGACTCTTCAAGATGGCCATCGCGGTGGCTCCGGTCACGTCGTGGCGCTACTACGACACCATCTACACCGAGATATACAACAACCTGCCGCAGTACAACGCCGCCGGCTACGACGACAATTCGCCGATACGCTTTGCGCGGCTGCTCGACGACACGCGCACGCGCCTGCTGCTCATACACGGCATGGCCGACGACAACGTCCACTTCCAGAATACGGCCGAACTGGCCCGGGCGCTCAACCGTGCCGGCAAGCGCTACGACATGATGGTCTATCCCGACCAGAACCACTCCATGCTGCCCGACGACACGCACAACGTGCGGCAGAAGATGATCGACTACACGCTCGAACACCTGTAACGATGGAACGAACCTGCTGTTTGCGGACTCCTGCCGGGCCGCTCTCCGTTACGGCGACCGACGAAGCCGTGACAGCCGTCCGGTTCGGTGCTTTCGGCCCTGCTGCCGACCCGGAGGAGGAGCTGCCGCCCGTATTGGCGCAGGCCGTGGGCCAGCTGCGCGAATACTTTGCCGGAGAGCGGCGCGAATTCTCCCTGCCGCTGGCGCCGCAGGGCACGCCGTTCCAACGCAAGGTGTGGGCCGCGCTGTGCGAAATACCCTATGGCGAGACCCGTACCTACGGGCAGATTGCCGCACGCATCGGACAACCCGGGGCCGCGCGTGCCGTGGGCATGGCCAACAACCGCAATCCCGTGGGCGTCGTTGTGCCGTGCCACCGTGTGGTGGGGGCTTCGGGCGCCCTGGTCGGTTATGCTGCCGGACTGCCGGTCAAGGAGTTTCTGTTGAGGCTGGAAGCCGGGCATAAATAACGGCGGTGACGGGTCTCCGTTGCCGACTGAACGAAAACTGCCGAAGCCCGGAGCGGTGCGGACCAAGGTCTGCGCCGGAGCGGCATGGCGGATTCAGCAATCCGCTGCCCCGTTGTTTGCTGCTTTTTCGTGGCGCAGGAAAAGGGGCAGCTGTTATATTCCAGTTTGTTGCGGAGCCGGTTTATCAATGCACAATTCAAAATGCAAAATTCATAATTAATAAATCCTTTTAGAGGGATTGATTTAGAATTTGTCATTCTGAGCAGAGCGAAGAATCTAATCTTATCGAATCAACTGAACAGATGTTTCACTTCGTTCAACATGACGCTTGTTGTGAGGTTGCAAGAGCCTGTTTCCTGCGTTCTCGCCCGGGCCGGCTGCGGGGGTCGCATCTTTGATGCGAGCCGGCCCCGGGCGCAAGGTTTGCAACCTTGGTTTTGTGTCAGAAAGTCGGACGCAGCCTGCGGGGCACGCTTGCGGGCCTCCGCGCCGGGAGGCTGCGGCCCGCACAACTCTTCGAGCCATCTACACAGAAAAGGATTAATTGTGAATTAATCCCCCGTACGGGGGCTTGACTTCGCTCCCGCTCGGCAAAGCTCGAACAAGTTCGGCTCTGCACTCGCTTAATCGCGAAGTTGTGCATTTTGAATTGTGAATTGCTTTGTTCCCTCTCCGCAGCACCCATTCCAGCGATTGCTTCCAGCCCCTGCTACGGGCTACCGCAACAAAGCGACGGGGGCCCTGGCATGCGTCGGAGACGAGAGTCTGCTGTGGTCGTCCTCTTCCTATCTGCCGACTTCGCACAACGCGGCAGGCTTTCATTTCCACAGGGGCGACGTGCTCCCTCTGCAGGCGAATAATCGTGGTTACGCTTTCTCCGTGCGCTGCGTCCAGCATCCGCCCGGCAGTTTTTTTGAGGTAAAAGGTGAAAAGTAAATGGTGAAAAGTGAAAGGTTTTGCCGAATCCGCTGCCTTTCACTTTTCACCTTTCATTTCCGACTTTGCTTTACGCTGAGACTCCGAAGTCGCGCAGGGCGTCGTTGAGCGACGTTTTCTTGTCGGTCGACTCCTTGCGCCGGCCGATGATGAGGGCGCACGAGACGCTGTATTCGCCGGCCGGGAACTGCTTGCGGTAGCTGCCCGGCACCACCACCGAGCGCGGCGGTACATAGCCCTTGTAGGTCACCGGTTCGGGTCCCGTCACGTCGACGATGTGCGTCGACCCCGTGATGACGGTGTTCGAGCCCAGCACCGCTTCGCGGCAGACATGCGCCCCCTCGACCACGATGGAGCGCGAGCCGATGAAACAGTTGTCTTCGATGATGACCGGCGCCGCCTGCACGGGCTCCAGCACGCCCCCGATGCCCACGCCGCCCGAGAGGTGGACGTGTTCGCCGATCTGGGCGCACGAACCCACCGTGGCCCAGGTGTCGACCATCGTGCCCGTGCCGACGTAGGCCCCGATATTGACATAGGAGGGCATCAGGATGGCTCCCGGAGCAATGTAGGCGCCGTAGCGCGCCACGGCATGGGGTACGGCCCGCACGCCCAGCTCCTCGTAGCCGTGCTTCAGCTCCATCTTGTCGAACCATTCCAGTTCGCCCGCCTCCATCTTGCGCATGGGCTGGATGGGGAAGTAGAGAATCACGGCTTTCTTGACCCATTCGTTCACCCGCCATTCGCTCTTTTCTGCGTCGACGGGTTCGGCGCAGCGCAGCAGGCCTTTGTCTATGAGTTCCACCGTGCGCCGCACGGCTTCCTGCGCTTCGGAGCCGCCGAGCAGCGAGCGGTCGTCCCAAGTGCGTTCGATGACGGTTTTCAGTTCTTCGTACATAACGGTCGATTTTCGATGGTCGGGGGCTTTCCGATGTGCCGCCGGGGTGTGCCGGAGGTGCGGACTGCCGACGATGCGGGTCCTGCGGCGCCGCATACGGCCGGATGAAAGCCCTTCGTTTTTCTGACCAAAGTTACGTAATTTTTCCTATATTTGCCCAAACTAACGCAAATACCCTTTTCATGATGATCAAACCGGTATGTGCGGCTGCGCTCCTGGCGGGCGGCGTCGCGATGGTTGCAACAAGTTGCACGCAGATGAAACAAATCAAACATCAGCCCTATCCCGACACCGCGCGCGGCGAGGTGGTCGACGACTACTTCGGCACGGAGGTGGCCGACCCCTACCGTTGGCTGGAGGACGACAATTCGGAGGCCACGGCCGCCTGGGTTGCCGCCGAGAACGCCGTGACGAACGATTATCTGTCGCAGATTCCGTTCCGCGGGGCCATCCGCCAGCGTCTCACCGAGCTGTGGAACTATCCCAAGCAGGGACTTCCGGCGAAGCACGGCGATGCGTGGTACTGGTTCTACAACGACGGCCTGCAGAACCAGTCTGTGCTCTACCGGGCCGACGCGCCCGACGGTGCGGGCGAGGTGTTCCTCGACCCCAATGCGCTGTCGGCGGACGGTACGGTGGCCCTTTCGGCCGTGTCGTTCTCCGAGGACGGCAAATATTGCGCCTATTCCGTGGCCGCATCGGGTTCCGACTGGGTGGAGATACGCGTGCTCGACGTGGCGTCTGGCGAGCTGACCGGCGACCGCATCGAATGGGTGAAGTTCTCGGGCGCCACGTGGGCTCCCGACTCGAAAGGCTTCTATTACAGCGCCTACGATGCTCCGAAAGAGGGTGTCTACTCGTCGCAGAACCAGTTCCAGAAGGTCTACTACCACGCGCTCGGCACGCCGCAGTCGGCCGACGAACTGATCTACCACGACCCGGCCCATCCGCTGCGCTACTTCTCGGCATGGCCGAGCGACGACGGCAAGTGGCTCTTCGTCATCGGGTCGGAGGGTACGTCGGGCTCCGAGGTGCTCTGCCGGCGCACGGGCGAGAAGCGGTTCCGCACGCTGCTCAAAGGTTTCGACCACGACTACGGCATCGTCGACTGCAAGGACGACCAGCTCTACTATACGACCAACGACGGTGCGTCGAACTATGCCCTCTGCAAACTTTCGCTGACGGCGCCCGGCAAGCCTGCGACGGTCATTCCCGAGAAGCAGCAGCTTCTGGAGGGCGTCTCGACCGGCGGCGGCTCGCTCTTCGCCATCTATTTGCAGGATGCGCAGCACAAGGTGGCGCAGTACGACTACGACGGCACGCTCGTGCGCGAAGTCGAGCTTCCGGCCATCGGTTCGCTCGGCGGATTCGGCGGCGAGAAGGAGGACACGGAGTTCTACTATGCCCTCTCCAACTATACGTCGCCCTCGACCATCTACCGTTACGACATCGCATCGGGCACCTCGACCCTCTTCAAGGCTCCCGAAGTGAACTTCGACCCCGAACTTTTCGTCACCGACCAGGTCTTCTACGCCTCGAAGGACGGCACGCGCGTGCCGATGTTCATCACCCACCGCAAGGACATGAAGCTCGACGGCACGAATCCCTGCCTGCTCTACGCTTACGGCGGTTTCCAAATCAACCTCACGCCCGGATTCAACCCCTCGGCGCTGATGTTCGTCGAGCAGGGCGGCATCTACTGCGTGGCCAACCTGCGCGGCGGTTCGGAGTACGGCGAGGAGTGGCACAAGGCCGGCATGCTGCAGAACAAGCAGAATGTCTTCGACGACTTCATCGCAGCGGCCGAATATCTCGTGGCCGAGAAATATACGTCGTCCGACAAACTGGCCATCAGCGGCGGTTCGAACGGCGGTCTGCTGGTGGGTGCCTGCGAGGTGCAGCGCCCCGACCTCTATGCCGTCTGCCTGCCCGCCGTGGGTGTGATGGACATGCTGCGCTACCACAAGTTCACCATCGGCTGGGGCTGGGCCGTGGAGTACGGCTCGTCGGACAACGAGGAGCAGTTCGGCTACATCTACAAGTACTCGCCGCTGCACAACATCAAGGAGGGCGTGGCCTATCCCGCCACGCTCGTGATGACGGCCGACCACGACGACCGCGTCGTGCCGGCCCACTCGTTCAAGTTTGCGGCCGAGATGCAGCACTGCCAGGCCGGCGACGCTCCCGTGCTTATCCGCATTGAGTCCAACGCCGGTCACGGAGCGGGCAAACCCACCTCGAAGCGCATCGACGAAGCGACCGACATGTATGCTTTCGTCTTCCAGAACATCGGGGTGCCCTACCGTCCTGTGAAAAAGTAGCGCTCGGATGAAGGTCTACAAATTCGGAGGGGCCTCGGTGCGCAACGCCGACGGTGTGCGCAACCTGCTGAAAATCATAGGTGACGAACGCGACCTGTTCATCATCGTCTCGGCCATGGGCAAGACGACGAATGCGCTGGAACGCGTTTTCGCCGCCTTGCAGCACGGCGACCGTGCCAAGGCGTCGGAGGAGGTGGCCGCCCTGCGTGCCGGCCATGCCGGAATCATCGACGACCTGTGGCACGGGCCCACGAAGCTCGCGCGGGTCGACGAGCTCTTCGCCGAACTCGAAAAAGCGGCCGCCGAAGGCGTCTGCCGCGAAGAGGAGGCCGAGCTGTGGTACGACCGCATCGTGGCCTACGGAGAGTTGATTTCGACGAGCATCATCTCCGAATACCTGGCCTATGCGGGAGTTCCCAACCGCTGGATCGACATGCGGCGGGCACTGGTCACGGAGCAGCGTCACAAGGATGCCGAGGTCGACCTTGCGGCGTCGGCGCCGCGTCTGCGGGCCGAGGTGGAGGGGCGCCCGGAGCGCGTCTTCGTGGGGCAGGGCTTCATAGGCGCCGCCCCCGATGGCACGACGACGACCCTCGGGCGCGAAGGCTCCGACTACTCGGCGGCCGTGGCGGCCAACATCCTGAGGGCCGAGTCGATGTCGGTGTGGAAAGATGTGGACGGCGTGCTGAACGCCGACCCGAAGATTTTCCCCGATGCCGTGCAGATTGCCGAACTCAACTACCTGGACACCATCGAACTGGCCTACAGCGGTGCGCAGATCATCCACCCGCGGACCATCAAGCCGCTGCAGAACCGGAACATCCCGCTCTACGTGCGGCCGTTCGGCGACAAGCGCAAGCCCGGCACGGTCATCCGCGGGGTGTCGGCGCCCGTGGAGGTGCCGATTCTGATTCTCAAGAAAGACCAGGTGTTGCTGACGATTCGTTCGCGCGACTTCTCGTTCGTGCTGGAGGAGAAGTTCGCGACCATTTTCTCGCTGCTGGAGCGTTACCGCATCAAAACCAATCTGATTCACAATTCGGCGGTCAATCTGAGTCTCTGCGTCGACGATTCGTGGCATATCGACCAGGCTGTCGCGGCGCTGCGCGAGGAGGGTTTCGACGTCATGAAAATCGGGCGGATGGAGCTGCTGACCGTCCGCGGCTATACCGACGAACTGTGGCAGCGCTACGCCTCCGGGCCGCAGGTGTTCATCCGCCAGGCCACGCAGTCGACGGTCCGCATTGTGCGGAAAGCCGACGGGAATTCGTGATTTCCGGTCGGAATTCATAATAGGAAAACGCGCCCGCAAAACCGGGCGCGTTTTTCGGTTTGCCCGATGCGGAACGTTTCGCATCGGGCAGGGTTCTTGGAAGAATGATAGCCTTGATGTACTCGCGGTCGATGTTCGGGCTTTCGGGCCGAAAGGGCGGCGGAGCCGTGGATTCCTCCGTTATTCTCTGAGTTTTTGCAGGATGGTCCAGTAGGAATCGTCCTTGATTTCGCCGCTGCGCTTCATGCTCATGATGGTGCGGACGATGTATTTCTGGATGTCGCGCTGGAGCCGCTTGTAGAGCGGGCAGCGCGTGTAGTTCTCGTTGTCGAGCAGCACGTCGCGGATCGAGCGCAGCGAATTGGTGTAGTTCGACATTTCGTTGCGCAGCGCCACGCCCTGTTTCTTCGAGGCGTTGATGCGGGCGATGGAGAGCTGCCGCAGCTTCTCGCACACCGAGTTGAGCAGCACCATCACCACGTTGTCCATGAGCGTGTGTCCGTGCATGAAGAGATAGGTCGTTTCGGGTGTCAGCCCCCGTTCGGCCAGCTGCGCCTCGAACTCTTTCACGGGCCCGACCATCTTCGGATTGCGCTGGCACAGCAGACGGAGGCGTTTTTCCACGTTGCGGGCCAGCCATTCGAGCGTGCGGGCCCCGTTGTCCTCGATGTCGAGATAGCCCAGGCGCACCGCCGACTTGAAGTCGATGAGCGGGAAGACATGCTCCGTGGCCTGCTGGGCCGAGTAGGCGTACCACACGAAGAGCGGGTGGATGGTGCGCGAATAGTCGCGCAGGAAGGCCTCGAAATCGAAGATGCGCGTGTCGTTCTTCGTGGCCTTGACGCAGACGTTGTGCAGCGAGGGGGCGTAGCAGAGGTAGTTCTCCGTGGCGTAGGCATAGGTGTGGAACATGTGGCGTGCGGCGGCCACCTGGGCCGACTGGTCGGTGTGCCCGGCGAAAAGGTAGTCGAAGTCCGAATCGACGCACAGCAGCAGTTCGTCGCACGATTCGGGTATCATGTTCAGCAGCACCTTTTTGCCTTTGGGCAGGTCGTCGCGCGCAGGCACCGAGATTTCGAAACGCAGGTAGGGGTTGCGGAAATGGTCGAAGATGCCGCGCCAGAAAGCCACGTCCTCGTAGCCCTCGACGAAGACCCGCACCAGCCGCTGGTTCGGATCGGCCGGCAGCGGCCGGGGCAGCCGGTCGGGTTCCGGAGTGCGGCGCGGAAGATTTATTTTATGCTTCTTGGCATTCATCGTATGCGAAGATAAATATTTTCGTATTTTTGCGCAAAACAAGGACGCCGTTTCGACGTTTAATTTCTACTTTCCGGAGAGAAAACGGCGGGCGGCAACATCGGAAGTTTCTCCGACGGTCCTCGGGGCCGGGCGGGTTGCGGCCAGTGGCGTCGTTGCGGTGCGGGCTGTGGCGTCGCTTTTCCGCCTTCCCTTGCAGGGCCGGGTTTGTCCGAGGCGGGAGTAGCCCTCCTCTTCGGACCGTTCATTTCACTTTTCACCTTTCACCTTGAATAAGATGGCACACAACGACTGGAAATCGCGGCTCGGGATGGTCTACTCGACCGACCCCGACTTCGAATATGCGACCCGGACGGACGAGGAGCCCGAGACCCTCGCCCCGGAGCGGCAGGAGCTGCGCGTGTGGCTCGACCGCAAGCAGCGGGGCGGCAAGGTGGTGACCCTCGTGTGCGGTTTCGTGGGGCGCGACGACGACCTGCAGGCATTGGCACGGTTGCTGAAAACCCGATGCGGCGTCGGCGGTGCCGCCAAGGAGGGCGAAATCATCATCCAGGGCGACCACCGCGACCGGGTCGTCGATATTCTGACCCGCAGCGGCTACCGCTGCAAGAAAGCCGGTTCCTGACCTTGAAACGATTCCTGCGCATACTCTTCGCCGGCTGCGTCCTGCTTGCGACGCAGTCCCTCCGGGCCCAATACTACACCTGGGGTTCCGATCCCGCGAACCTCAAATGGTCGACCGTGCGCACTCCCGACGTGCGGATCATCTACCCCGACACGGTCGCCGGCGTGGCCCGGCGCACGCTCTTCTACATCCGCAGCGTCCGGCCCGACATCGCCTACGGCTTCCGGCACGGCCCGATGCGCATTCCGTTCGTCATGCACCCCGAGAACTTCCGCTCCAACGGTCTGGTCATGTACCTGCCCAAGCGCGTGGAGTTTCTCACGGCGCCCGCCGTCGACAGCTACTCGATGCCGTGGTGCAAGCAGCTCGTGGCCCACGAATACCGCCATGCCGTGCAGTACAACAACCTCGACCGGGGCGTCATCCGCGTGCTGAGCTACATCCTCGGCCAGCAGGGGTCGACCATCGGTCTGCTGTGCATGCCGCTCTGGGCCATGGAGGGCGACGCCGTGATGACCGAGACCGCCATGTCGTCGTACGGCCGCGGACTCCAGCCCTCGTTCTCCATGGCCTACCGTGCCCTGGGCAACATCGGACGCGAGCGGCGCAACATCGACAAGTGGTTCTGCGGTTCCTATCTGACCCATGTCCCCGACCACTACGAACTCGGCTATCAGCTCTGCTCCTATGCCTACGACAAGTATGGCGAGAACGTGTGGGACAAGGTGGCATGGTACGGTTCGCGCAATCCCTATGTCATCGCCACCACCAGCGTGGCGCTGCGCAAGTTCTACAAGACGAGCGTCTCGGCGCTTTTCCGCGAGACGTTCGACGACCTCGATGCCTTCTGGGATTCGCTTCCTGCGGTCGGCGACAGCGCTGCGCCGCTCTGCGAACTCCCCGACGGCAACCATACCGTCTATCGTTGGCCGCTCTCGCTGCCCGACGGGCGGATATTGGTGCTCCGGAAGGATTACGACCGCCCCGAACGCTTCGTCGAGATAGACCGTGCGTCCGGCACCGAGCGGTTCGTGGCCTATGTCGGCGATCTGTCCACCCGGCCGGCGCTGGATGCCGGAGGACGGGTGTGGTGGACCGAGTACCGGCGTTCGAAACTCTTCGAACAACGCGTCAATTCGCAGCTCTGCCGCATGGACCTTGCCGAGCGCCGGCCCCGTGCCGTGGCGGGCGAGCGCCGGGTGCTCTATCCTGCTCCGGGCGACGGCGAAACGGGATGGGTGGAGTACAACTACGACGGCAGTTATTCGGTCGTCGTGACGGGCCGCGACGCTTCGCGCCAACGCTTCACCGCACCCGCAGGCTCCGAAATCCACGGACTGGCCTGGGACGACGTCACCGTGGCGTGGTATGTGCTCGTGACCGACGACAGCGGCATGTGGATAGGCCGCATCGACTGCGAGGGGGTGCACCCTGTGACCGAGGGCGCCTACGTCACGCTCTCCGACCTGCGGGCCGGGGGCGGACGCCTCTACTACGGCTCCATCGCCTCGGGCAAGGACGAGGCCCACTGCTACGACCTGATAGGCCGCCGCGAATACCGCATCACCTCCTCCGCCTACGGCTCTTTCGACCCGGCGCCGACGGACTCCGGCGAAGTGCTGGTCACGACCTACGGCCGGCGCGGCTACCGGCCTGCGGTGCAGCCGCTGACGGACAGCACGCTGATTCCCGTGCGGCACGCCCTGCTTCCCAACGATGTCGTCAACCCGCCGCGGCGGAGCTGGCCCGTCGTCAACCTCGATACGGTGGTCTTCTCGGAGGCCGACTCGGTGTTGCAGCGCGAACGGTTCCGCACCCGCCGTTACCGCAAGGCGCCCAACCTGGTGAACGTCCACAGCTGGATGCCCGTGGCGTTCGACCCGTTCGCTGCGGTCGACGAACATGTCATCGACGTCAACATCGGCGCCACGCTGCTGTCGCAGAACCTGTTGTCGAACACCGAAGCCTACGTTTCCTATGGCTGGAACCGCCGCGAGGGGTCGGTCGTCCGGCTCGGGGCGCGCTACTTCGGCTTGGGCGTCCGTTTCGACCTCGATGCCACCTACGGCGGCGATCAGGTCTTCTACTCGGTGGGCCAGTACAACGAACAGACCGGCTCCTACGAATATCAGAAGCGTCCTTCGCCCGACAAATACTACTCCGTGGGCCTCGCCGCCACGCTGCCGCTCTATTTCCAGTGCGGCTACCATTCGCGCCAGCTCACCTTGTCGACCGGCTGGAACTACTCCAACGGCATGGTGGCCGACATGGGCCGCATCGAGTGGAAGGACGGCAACATCACCAACCTGGAACACATCGGGTTCCACGAAGGACTCCACAAACTGGCTTTCAGCGTCGGATTCTCCGACTACGTGCGGCAGGCTCAGCGCGACTTCGCGCCGCGCTGGGGCTATTCGGTCAGCGCCGGCTATACGTTCAACCCCTCGGACGACAATTTCAGCGACCTGGTCTCGACCTACGGCCGTCTCTACCTCCCGGGCTTCGTGCGGCACCATTCGCTGCAAATTGCGGCCAGCTATCAGACCTCGCTCGGCGGTTACAAGTTCCCGTCGGGCTATGCGCCGCTGAGCTACCGTTCGTCGCGGCTGATTCCCCGCGGTTTCGACTCGGGCGACATCCTTTCGAACAACTACCTGGCCGCGGCGCTCGACTACCAGCTGCCCGTGTGGTATCCCGAGGGCGGCATCGGCTCGGTGCTCTACTTCAAGCGCATACGCGTCAACGTGGGCGGCGACTATGCCCGGTTCCGCGATTACAGACCGGCCTCCGGCACGGGCGAGGGCCGCATGGTCCGGCGGCAGATATGGTCGGTGGGCGGCGACCTGCTCTTCGATGTCAACCTTTTCAGACAGCCCGCCTCGGCCACCTCGACCTTCAAGCTCTCCTGCTACCGCCCCTCCAAAGGCGGGGTGTGGGTCTCGGCGGCGGTGGGGCTGCCGTTCTGATTCGAATTCGCGATTCAGAATGACGTTCATATACATGGATGTACTGACGGTTCGAGGATTCGAATCCTTCGGCACTCCGACCGAAGCCCCTCCCAAGGGAGGGGTTTGGGGTGGGGTCCAAGACTGAATACGACGCCAAAGGCGGCGAGCTACGACGTTCGGATTCGAGATGTCATTCCTCAGACGCTGGTACATTAAAGTATACAGATGGGTTTGTAAAATCGCTTTCCGCACAATCCAGCCCCTGCTGCGACTCCGGGAGCCGCGCGGGCCGCAGCCTCCCCTGGCGGAGGCCCGCAACGTTGAGAACGGGGTTGGGCGAATCCTGCGTGCCTCCGCAGGCTGCGGCCACGAAGATTATTTAAGGAAACAGGATGAAATACTTGCCGGCCGTCGAATGAAATTTTTCCGAAATTCCGAAAAATTCAACCGAAATGCCTATCTTTGGCGGACAACATCAATAGCTGAAAACGGATGAAATCATTGAAAATCGGAGATTTGTGCGCCGCCGTACCTGTCGTGCAGGGCGGTATGGGCGTAGGCATATCCCTTTCGGGTCTGGCATCGGCCGTGGCCAACGAGGGCGGCATCGGGGTAATCTCGTCGGCGGGGCTGGGCGCGATTTACAGCGACTGCTCGAAAGACTATCGCGAAGCCTCGGTCATCGGACTGAAAAAGGAGCTGCGCAAGGCTCGCGAAGCCACGCGCGGCATTGTCGGCGTCAACGTCATGGTAGCCATGTCGAACTTCGCCGACATGGTGCGTACGGCCGTGGCCGAACGGGCCGACATCATTTTCTCGGGGGCGGGACTGCCGCTCAATCTGCCCTCGTTCCTCACGGAGGGCGCGCGCACCAAGCTGGCGCCCATCGTCTCGTCGGCCCGGGCGGCGGTGCTGCTGTGCCGCAAGTGGTTCGAGGAGTACCGCTACGTTCCCGATGCCATCGTGGTCGAGGGTCCCAAGGCGGGCGGCCACCTGGGCTACAAGCGCGAGCAGATCGAGGATGCCGACTATGCGCTGGAGAAGTTGGTGCCCGAAATCGTGGCCGAGGTGGAGAAGTTCGGCGCCGAGCACGGCCGCCATATCCCGGTCATCGCGGGCGGCGGCATCTACACCGGCGAGGACATCTACCGCACGATGGAGCTGGGCGCCGAGGGCGTGCAGATGGGCACGCGCTTCGTGACGACGGAGGAGTGCGACGCCGACCCGGCTTTCAAGCAGAGCTACATCGACGCCCGCCGCGAAGACATCGAAATCATCGAGAGCCCCGTCGGCATGCCGGGCCGGGCCCTGCACAGTTCGTTTTTGGAGCGCGTCAAGGCGGGTCTGAAGCGTCCCAAGGCCTGCCCGTTCGACTGCATCAAGACGTGCGACGTGACCCACAGCCCCTATTGCATCATGCTGGCGCTCTACAACGCCTTCAAGGGCAAGTTGCAGAACGGCTACGCTTTCTGCGGCGCCAACGCATGGCGCGCCGAGAAGATTCAGACCGTGCGCGAACTGATGACGTCGCTGAGTGCGGAGTACGACGCCTTTGCTCAGAAAATCAAAGGTTTGGCCAAGTAGAGAATACGGCTTCTCCTGTTTTTGCGCGGTTGCTTCGGCGGCCGCGCTTTTTCGTGCGCCTGCGGCGGGAGCCGACGTCGGAAGAGCGCCGGAAACGTGTCAGAACAGCGTCGGTTCAGGTGTCGGCTCCAAGGTGCGGAGGTAGTCGAAAATCTGCCGGTTGTCGTGCATGATGCCGCGGCGTTCACATTCGGCATGGAACAGAGCCGTCAGACGGTCGTTGTCGGGGCTCGCGAGGGCATAGCGGTTGCCGAAAGCGCGGATGTAGCGCTCTTTCATGCCGGGAAAAAGCCGGTCGAGCCGGCCGTAGAAGTAGTCGCGGCTTCCTTCGCGCAGGGTCATGCCCATGCCGAAGCAGACGATGCCGCGCACACGGGCCTCGGTGCAGTAATCGAGCAGGCCGCGCAGGTTCTCCTCGGTGTCGTTGATGAAAGGCAGAATGGGGGTGAGCCACACGACGGTGGGGATGCCGGCGTCGCGCAGGATTTTCAGTGCTTCGAAACGCTCGCGCGTGGTGCTGACGCAGGGTTCTATCAGGCGGCAGAGGGCCTCGTCGTGGGTGGTGAGGGTCATCTGCACCACGCACTTGGCCTTGCGATGGATGCTTTGCAGCAGGTCGAGGTCGCGCAGCACACGGGCCGATTTGGTGATGAGCGTGAAGCCGAAGCCGTAGCGGTCGGCCAGTTCCAGGGCCCGGCGGACGAGGCGGAACTCCTCTTCGAGCGGGATGTAGGGGTCGGTCATCGAGCCGGTGCCCAGCATGCAGCGGGTGCGGCGGCGCCGGAGCGCCTGTTCGAGCAGTTCGATGGCGTTGGTCTTGACCTCTACGTCGTCGAACGGGTGGTCGAAGCCGTAGCAGGCGCTGCGCGAATCGCAGTAGATGCAGCCGTGGGTGCACCCGCGGTAGAGATTCATGCCGTTTTGCGGCGAAAGAATCGTCTTGGCCTCGACCGTGTGCATGGCTACAGCTCTTCGAGCCGCGCTTCGGGGGCGACGTCGAGCGACGAGAAGAGCCCTGCCCGGTAGCGGTGGTAGCCCGCCATGGCGATCATGGCGGCGTTGTCGGTGGTGAACTTGAATTCGGGCAGGAACGTCCGCCAGCCGCGCTTTTCGCCCTCGGCGACAATGCCGTCGCGCAGGCCCGAGTTGGCCGAGACGCCGCCGGCGATGGCAATGTCGCGGATGCCGGTCTGCTTCGAAGCCTTGACGAGCTTGTCCAGCAGAATCGAGACGACCGTATGTTGCAGCGAAGCGCAGAGGTCGGCCTTGTGGCGTTCGATGAAGTCGGGGTTCTCGGCCACGCGGTCGCGCAGCGTGTAGAGGAACGACGTCTTGAGTCCCGAGAACGAGTAGTCGAGCCCCTCGATGCGGGGCCGGGCGAAGCGGAACGCCCCGGGGTCGCCCTCCTTGGCCAGCCGGTCGATGACCGGACCGCCGGGATAGGGCAGCCCCATCACTTTGGCACATTTATCGAAGGCTTCGCCTGCGGCATCGTCGATGGTCGTGCCGATGATTTCCATCTCCAGCGGCGAATCCACGCGTACGATCTGCGTGTGGCCGCCGCTGACCAGCAGCGCCAGGAACGGGAATCCGGGATGCGGCAGCTCGCGGTCGGGCAGGTCGATGAAGTGCGACAGAATGTGGCCCTGGAGGTGGTTGACCTCGACCAGCGGGATGTTCCGGGCAATGGAGAGTCCCTTGGCGAAGGAGACGCCGACGAGCAGCGACCCCACGAGCCCGGGGCCCCGCGTGAAGGCGATGGCGTCGACCTCCGACGCCGCGATGCCGGCCTCCCGGAGCGCCGTGTCGACCACCGGCACGATGTTCTGCTGGTGGGCGCGCGACGCCAGTTCGGGGATGACGCCGCCGTACTTCACGTGTACGGCCTGCGAGGCGATGACGTTCGAGAGCAGCACGTTGTTGCGCAGCACGGCGGCCGAGGTGTCGTCGCACGACGATTCGATGCCCAGAATGGTGATATTCATCGGAAGTTTCGTTTTTTAACTATAAATAGTTAACTTTGCAGGTTACAACCCCTGTCCGTGCACAAAGGTATAAAAATATTGGGAAAGGTGTTCATGGCGATCGTGCTGACGGTCGTCGTGCTGCCTTTGGTGCTGTCGCTGCTGCTGCAGATTCCCGGCGTTCAGAACTGGGCGGTGCGGCAGGCCGTGCGCGCAGTCTCCCGGAAACTGGAAACCACGGTGGCCATCCGCCGCATCGACGTCGGGCTGCTGGGCAAGGCGCGCATCGAGGGGTTCTACGTCGAGGACTACCAGCGCGACACGCTGTTCTACGTCGACCGGCTGGACGCCTACATCACCGGCCTTGGCATCTGGGGCGGCGGGGTGACGCTCTCCCGCGGCGAGATTGCGGGGGCGAAACTCTGCCTGCGCGAGACGCCCGAGGGCGAGATGAACATCAAGCAGGTGGTCAACCGCATCTCCGACCCCGACCGTCCGAAGAAGGGCAACTTCCGGCTGACGCTCGAAAAGGCCTCGATCGAGGGGATGGAACTCTGCCTCGAACGCCTGGAGCACCGCGACCCGCCCTACGGCATCGACTTCGGCCACATGCACCTCAGCGACATGACGCTGCGCGTCGACGACTTCACCATCGACGGCCAGACCATCCACACCACCGTCGAGTCCCTTTCGGCGCGCGAGCGCAGCGGCTTCGTGCTCGACGGGCTCTCGGGGCGCTTCTACCTGGTCAACGGGTGCATGGGCTTCGAGGACGTCACGCTGCTCACGGCCCGGTCGCACGTGAAGATTCCCTACATCTCGCTGGTGGGCAACTCGTGGGCCGAATATAAGGATTTCGTGAACGAGGTGCGGATCGACGGCGCCCTGCGCAGCTCGACCCTCTCGACGGACGACATCGCCTACTTCTCGCCCAAGCTGCGCGACTGGCATACGCTTTTCGGCGAAATCGACGCCGACTTCAACGGCACGGTCGCCGATTTCGAGAGCCGCATCCGCAGCCTGCGCGTCGGCGAGCATACGACCCTTGCGGCTTCGGCTTCGGTCCGGGGGCTGCCCGACATCCGGCAGACGACCTTCGACCTCGACATCTCCCGTCTGACCGCTTCGGCCGGCGATCTGCAGCGGCTGGCGCACGACATCGCCCGGAAGGAGCTTCCGGAGAATCTCGTCGTCATGCTCGGCCGGGCCGGAAAGCTCGGCGTGCAGGCCCGGTTCCGGGGCCGTCTTGCGTCGTTCGACCTGCGGGCCGCCGCCGTGTCGGAGGCGGGCGACGTGAATGTCGACCTCGCCATGAAACCCCTGTCCGGGGGCCGCAGCAGCCTGCGCGGCGCCCTGACCACCCGCGGATTCCGGCTGGGGCGCCTGCTGGGCCAGAGCCGCCTGCTGGGCAACGCCACGCTCACGGCCTCGATCGACGGCACGGTGGGCCGCGGCACGACCGACGCCAAGGTCGAGGGCGACATTTCGCAGCTGGAGTTCAAGGGCTACACCTACGATTCGCTGCGGCTCGACGGCCGCCTGCAGAACCGCGGGTTCGACGGCATCGTCACGGCGCGCGACCCGGCGCTGAACTTCGACTTCGCCGGGCGCGTGGACCTGAACGACGACATCCCGCGCTACGACTTCACGCTCGACCTCCGGCATGCCGACCTGGCGGCCCTGCACATCAATCCGCGCGACTCCGTGTCGGTGCTGGCGGCGCATGTCGAGGCCAACGCCGGCGGCCGTTCGCTCGACGACCTGAACGGCGTGATTCGCGTGACGGACGCCTCCTACCGCTACAACGACCAGAAAATCGAGACCCGCAGCGCCGTGGTCATGGGCGAGAACTCCGAGCACAGCAAATATGTGGAGCTGCGTTCCGACTTCGCCGACGTGACGTTCCGTTCGAAGACGAGCTACCGCACGGTGTTCGAATACCTGCGCGAGAGCGCCTGGAAATACCTGCCCATGCTGAGCAAGCAGGGACGCAATGCCGGCCGCACGACTCCGGAAACGGCCGTGGCCGACGACTATTCGCTGCTCTCGGTGCGCATCCGCGACTTCAATCCGGTGGCCGACGCCTTTTCGTCGGGGTTGCAGATCGCCGACGGCTCGACATTGCAGCTGCTCTTCAATCCGGCCAGCGACCAGCTTTCGCTGCGGGCCGCCTCGGAGTATGTCGAGCGCCGGCGCATGCTGGCCACGCGTCTGAACGTCAACGCCTCCAACCGCGGCGACTCGCTGACGGTCTACGCTTCGGCCGAAGACCTCTACGCCGGGGCGCTCCACCTGCCCCACCTCTCGGTGACGGGCGGCGCCAAGCAGAACCGCATGGAGCTCTCCACCGGTTTCGAGGATTCGGTGCGCCGCTTCTCGGGACTCGTGAGCCTGCGCGCCGAGGCCGCCGAGACCGCCGAGGGCCGCGCCATCGACCTGCGCATCCTGCCCTCGCACATCACGCGGGGCGACAAGCGGTGGCAGATCTTCGCCAACCGCATCGCCATCGACACCTCGCGCATCGTCATCGACCGCTTCTACGTGAAGAACCGCGAGCAGGACCTGCTGCTCGACGGCATCGCCTCGCGCAGCCCCGACGACTCGCTGACCCTGCGTCTGCGCAACTTCGACCTGGCTCCGCTGACGCAGATCGTCGAACGCATGGGGTATCTGGTGGAGGGGCGCACCAACGGCGGCGCCACCATGAAATCGGTGTTGCGGGGCGGCGAATTCACGGCCGACATCCGGTTCGATTCGCTGGAAGTCAACGACATTCCGGCCCCTCCGCTGCAACTGGTGTCGCGCTGGAACTTCGCCCGCAACCGGGCGGCGGTCACGGTGCTCAACCGCGAGAAACGCGACACGGTCATCCGCGGCTATTTCGCTCCCGACCGCATGCGCTACTATGCGCGGCTCAATGTCGACAGCCTCGACATGGGGCTGCTCGACCCGGTGCTTTCGGGCGTCATCTCCTCCACGCAGGGGCTTGCCTCGGCCGAGCTGGTGTTGCAGGGCGAGCGCCGCAATGCCGAGCTGACCGGGCAGGTCAAGGTCCGGGGGCTCCGCACGACGGTCGACTTCACGCAGGTGACCTACTCGGCGCCCGAGGCGGTGCTCGACGTGAAAGGCAACCGCTTCCGCGCGACGAACGTCGCGCTCTACGACCCCGAGGGCAACCGCGGTCGGATGGACCTGGAACTCAATCTTCAACATCTGTCGAACATCGCCTACGACCTGCGCGTGGCGCCCGACGCCATGCTGGTGCTCGACACCTCGGCCGAGGACAACGACTACTTCTACGGCCGCGTCTATGCTTCGGGCATGGCGCGCATCCGGGGCGACAAGGGCCAGGTCGACATGGAGATAGCCGCCGAGACCGACGACGATTCGTTCTTCGCCATGCCGTTGTCGAACAAGGCCAACATCTCCTATGCCGACTTCGTGGTCTTCGAGAAGCCGGCGCCGGCCGACACGCTCGACCGCGTGATGCGCAAGAAGATGTTCTTCGAGCGCCAGCGCCGCAGCAAGTCGACGCAGAGCAACCGCATGACCATCGCCCTGGCGCTCGACGTGCGGCCCAACGTGGAGGTCGAACTCTCGGTGTCGGGCAACGCCGTGAAGGCGCGCGGCGAGGGCACGCTCAACCTGCAGATCGACCCGCGGTCGAACGTCTTCGAGATGTACGGCGACTACACCATCCGCGAGGGAAGCTACCTGCTGTCGTTGCAGAACATCATCAACAAACGCTTCACCATCGAGAGCGGCTCGACCATCCAGTGGACCGGCGCTCCGATGAACGCCATGCTCGACATCGACGCCGTCTACAAGCTCAAGGCGTCGTTGCAGCCGCTCCTGCAGCAGTTGTTCCAGAGCTCCTCCGAGAACAAGGCCGGCACCGACCGTTCGGTGCCCGTCGAGTGCGTCATCCACCTGGGCGACCGCCTGTCAAACCCCGAGGTGCTTTTCGACGTGAGGGTGCCCTCCTCCGACCCCGAGACGCAGACGCTGATAGCCAATGCGCTGGCCACGCCCGAATCGGCCAACATGCAGTTCCTCTACCTGTTGCTGTTCAACAGCTTCCTGGCCGAGAACAATGCGGCGTCGAGTTCCAACATCGGGGCTTCGGTCTCGGCGGCCACGGGTCTGGAGTTCCTCTCCAACCAGCTGAGCAACTGGCTATCGATGAGCGACTACAACCTGATGATCCGCTACCGGCCCAAGTCGGAGCTGACGGGCGAGGAGGTCGATTTCGGCCTTTCGAAGAGCCTGATCGACGACCGGCTGATCGTCGAACTGGAAGGCAATTACCGCATCGACAACAAGGAGGCGGTGAACAACTCGATGTCCAACTTCATGGGCGAAGCCTATGTCACCTACCTCATCGACCGGGCCGGGACGCTCAAGATGAAGGCTTTCACGCAGACGATCGACCGCTTCGACGAGAACCAGGGTTTGCAGGAGACGGGCATCGGCATTTATTATAAGGAGGATTTCAACAATTTCCGCGATTTCCGCCGCCGGGTCCGCGAACGCTTCACCAACAAGAAGCGCCAGGCCCGCCGTGCGGCCCGCAAGGCCGAAAAGGCCCGGGCGGAGGAGGCGGCCAAAGCAGCTCAGGGCAACGGAGCAGAGAAAACGGATGAAGAATCAACGGACTGAATATCGGCCGATTTCCGGTTGCGGCATGAATCGCAAGGCCTCGGGGCCTTGCCGCCCGGGGCCGGCTCGCACCTTTGGAGCGACCCCCGCAGCCGGCCCGGGCGAAAGCTTCGGACGGTCGACTATTATGTTATTGAGATAAAAACTTAAATAAAAAACGAACTATGATGACTTTTTTGCAGGCTGCCGGGGCGGCGGCCGTGAGTGAAGGAACCCGCATGGGACTGTGGACGCTCTTTACCAAGGGCGGTTGGCTGATGTGGCCGCTGCTGGCGCTGGGCGGCGTGACGATCTTCATCTTCGTCGAGCGTTTCCTGGCCATCCGCAAGGCTTCGGTCCTCGACATGAACTTCATGAACCGCATCCGCGACTACATCTCCGACGGCAAGATGCGCGTGGCCGTCAACCTCTGCCGCAAGACCGACACCCCCATCGCCCGCATGATCGAGAAGGGCATCGAGCGCATCGGACGTCCCATGAGCGACGTGCAGACGGCCATCGAGAACGTGGCCAACCTGGAGGTGTCGAAGCTGGAGAACGGCCTGCCGTTCCTCGCCACCATCGCCGGCGGCGCCCCGATGATCGGCTTCCTCGGCACGGTGCTCGGCATGGTCGAGACCTTCATGGACATGTCGGCGCAGGGCGGCACGGTCGACCTGGCGCTCCTCTCGGGCGGCATGTACGTGGCCATGGTCACCACGGTGATGGGTCTGGTGGTCGGTATCCCGGCCTACTTCGGCTACAACTACCTCGTGGCGCGCATCGAGAAGCTGGTGTTCCAGATGGAGGCCAACTCCATCGCGTTCATGGATATTTTGAACCAACCCGTCCAAAATTAGTGCGCCATGGCTATCAAACACGGTTCCAAGGTCGACAAGTCCTTTTCGGCGTCGTCGATGACCGACCTGATGTTCCTGCTGCTGCTCTTCCTGCTCATCGCCACCACGCTCATCAACCCCAATGCCTTGAAGCTGATGTTGCCCAAAAGTTCCAACCAGCTCAAGGACAAGGCCATGACTACGGTGTCCATCCAGCAGAACGGGGCGTCGTACAACTACTACGTCGAGTTGGAGCGCGTCGACGGCATCGCCGGCGTCGAGCAGGCGCTCCGTGCGCGGCTCGCAGGGCAGGAGGAGGCCACCGTCTCGCTCCACTGCGACAAGACCGTGGCGGTCGACGAGGTGGTCAAGGTGATGAACATCGCCAAGGACAACGGCTACCGGCTGATTCTGGCAACAACGGCAAACTGAAAATTAAATTGACGAATCAAGATTCTTTGTAAAGGAATTCCGGACCGAGGCAGAGTTGTTCGTTCCTGTGCTCGGTGCCGATTGCAGGGCCTCGGGACCTTGCCGTCCGGGGCCGCCCCGCGCTTTTTCGGCGCCCTCTCCCGCAACCGGCTCAGGCGGCAATCGACCGCCCGGGATGATTGATTCTGAATTTTGAATTGACTCCATGCATTACTACGATCCGAACGACCGGGCGCCGCGCTGGTGGGCGATTGCGGCTGCGGCATGCTATGCGGCGGCGCTGACCGCCGCGTTCGTGTGGGTGTCGTTCGATTTCCGGCCCGCCATGGAGAAGCCCGGCGACACGATTCTCGTGGAGTTCGTCGAGCCGCCCGAGCCCGAACCGCCCCAGCCCGTCAGGAGCGCCACGGAACCCCGCGTGCACGAGACCCCCGCTCCCGTCGAGCGTACGGCACAAATCGAGGGCAGCGACCGCACCACGCGCACGCCCAACCCCAAGGCGCTCTTCAGCATGAACAAGAGCGGCGCCGACCAGCCCGTCGACGGCGGCAATCCCCATGCCCGGGAGGGCGAGGAGCAGGCGTCGGGAACGGGTCCCGGGCTGAGTCCCGACGGTTTCGACCACCTCGACACGGGCCTTCAGGGGCGCGGTCTGGTGGGGGCGTTGCCGAAGCCGTCCTATCCGGGCAGCCAAAGCGGCAAGGTCGTTGTGCGTGTGACGGTGGATGCCCGGGGCTATGTCGCAAGCGCCGCTTTCGAGCCCAAGGGTTCGACCATCAGCGACCGGGGGCTGATAGATGCCGCCCTCGCCGCCGCCCGCAAGGCCCGGTTTACCGAAAATGCCGCCCCCGTGCAGGGCGGAACGATAACTTATGTTTTCCGTATGCAATAATTCGCAAGGATATGAAACAGTTGATACGTTCGATGCTTGTCTGCCTCTTCGCCGTCGGGGCGGGGATGGCCGCTTGCCGGGCGCAGAGCGCTCCGCAGCAGCAGGAGTCCGGAGCCTCCTGCGCGAGCCCCGAAAAGGGAGCCCGCCTGGTGCTGCCCGTCAACACCTACAACTTCGGCAGCGTGCCGCGCAAGGGCGGCAACCTCGAAAAGGAGTTCGTTTTCCGCAACGAGGGCACGGCGCCCCTGGTCATCGTGCGCGTGCTCACCTCTTGTTCGTGTTTCAAGGCCACGTTCCCCAAGCGCCCCGTCGCACCCGGCGACGAGGGGGTAATCCGCATCATCTACGAGCCGCTCAAAAGCGAGCCCGGAACCTTCAACAAGGTGTTGCAGATTTACTCCAACTCCGTCACGGGCCGCGAACTCCTCACCGTGCAGGGCAACTCCGTGGAGTAAGGGAGCACGGGGCAACAACGATGCTTTCGTCGGTCGTTGTCGGCCGGTCTCGCTTGCCCGCGCAGCATTGCCGATGAGTTTCGGAAAACCCGGGGCTGGACATCGTTTCTTCGCTTGCGCCCGAAATGACAGAAAAGCCGTTTTCGTTTGCGCCTGGAACAACTTTTTCACCTTTCACTTTCCACCTTTCACCTTTCACCTTTCACTTCCCTCCTTATCCCGATGGCTCTTCTTTTCACCAACGCTACCGTCCTGCCGATGACGGCCGCCGCCGGGCAGTCTCGCACCTTTTGCGGGGCCGTGGGCGTCGCGGGCAACCGCATCGCTTTCGTCTCGGCCGACCCGAATGCCGAAACCGCCTTTCGCGCGGCGCATCCCGAAGCCCGCATCTTCGACTGCCGGGGCAAACTTGTGATGCCGGGTCTGATCGACACCCATTGTCATGCGGCCATGACCTTGCAGCGCAGCTATGCCGACGACATTCCGCTGATGGTGTGGCTCAACGACTATATCTGGCCTTTCGAGGCGCGGCAGACGGCCGGCGACGTGGTGCTGGGCATGACGCTGGGCATCGCCGAGATGCTGCTGGGCGGCGTCACGTCGTTCGTGGACATGTACTACCACGAAAACCGGTGCGTCGAGACGGTCGACCGTCTCGGCATCCGCGCCATGCTGGGATGCAACTATTTCGACACCAACATCGAGGAGGTGCTGCCCGAAATCGAGGAGGCCGCACGTCTCGCGGCCGGCCGCGACCGCATCCGCATCGCCGTGGCGCCGCACTCGCCTTACACCGTTTCGCCCGACAACCTGCGGCGCGGCCGGGAGCTGGCCGACCGGCTGGGACTCCACCGCATGATTCACATCGCCGAGACGCAGGACGAGATGCGCATCGTGCGCGAGCGCTACGGCTGTTCGCCCGTGCGGCATCTCGATGCGCTGGGATTTCTCGACGGACGGACCGTCGGCGCCCACTGCGTATGGGTCGACGACGAGGAGATCGACATCCTGGCGCAGCGCGGCGTCACCGTATCGCACAACCCGCAGAGCAACATGAAGATAGCGAGCGGCGTGGCCCCCGTGGCCCGGATGCTCGAACGGGGTGCTCTGGTCACCGTCGCCACCGACGGTCCCTGCTCGAACAACGACCTCGACATGTTCGAGGAGCTGCGCACGGCGGCGTTCCTGCAAAAGTCGTCGCTGGCCGACCCGCTGGCATTGCCGGCCTACGAGGCGCTCAAACTGGCCACGGTCAACGGTGCCCGCGCGATGGGCCGCAAGGGCGAGCTGGGCATATTGCGCGAAGGGGCGTTGGCCGACCTGATTGTCATCGACCTGCTGAAACCCCACCTGCAACCCATTCACGACGCGGTCTCGAACCTGGTCTACTGCGGCAAGGCTGCCGATGTCGAAACGGTCGTCGTCGACGGCTACGTGCGGGTCGAGAACCGGCAGATTGTAGGGCTCGACCTCCCGCAACTTTATGACGACGTTGCCGCGGCGGTGGAGCGCATCAAAAGCAAGTCCTGATTTTTCGGTTCGGAATCCGGTGCCGGTTCTTTCGGAAGATGCAGCTTGAGACTCGAACCCAAAGCCGGTTCTTTCGGGAGATGTTGCTTGTGATTCGGGACCAGTGCGGCTTGTCCGCACGGTCTCCCCATCTCCGTCCATCCGGGTCCCGAACCGGTTATTTCTAATAAGGCAGTCCCGCCCGGAGTGACGGCGGCCACGGCTGCCGTCAGAGTGGTTTGGTAGATTCAGCAATCCGCTACTCTTTGTTTTGCCGCTTTTTGTTCATTTCATGCACCTTTTCTCGCCTCGGCAAAGTTCGAATATCTTCGGCTTTGCTCTCGGCTTATCGAAAAGGTTCCGGCGAAAAGCGGCGGAAAAACCGACGCTCGCAGCGAGCGCAGAGGCCGCTTGCGGACTATGCCTCGCAAGGAGGAGGAAAACAAGCGAAGCGCGTTAGCCTCTCCTTCCGACTGTCTTCGCCTGCTACGGAGGGCCTAACGCTGCTTCGGGCGCCTATTCGCGGGTTTGCAAGCAAACCGGCCCCTGCGCTGACGCTTTTAGTCCCTCCTCCGCTGGCGGCTCAGACATCGGGGCGGATTTTATTTAGAAATCCCGACTTGAAAGATTTCGAGTGCCGGAAAGAGAGATGAGTAGTTGACTATTCCAGTCTGCCGCAGAGCCGGTTTATCAATTCACAATTCAGAATGCACAACTTCGCTCCCGTAAGGGGGATTAATTCACAATTAAACTTTTTCAGTGCGTGTGCAGGGCTGCAGCCTGCGGGGCACGCTTGCGGGCCTCCGCCGGGCGAGGCTGCGGCCCGCACGATTCTTCGAATCGAGAAACTATACAACTTCGATTTTTAATTATGAATTCTGCATTTTGAATTGTGCATTGTTTGTTCCCTCTCTGCGTCATTCTATTGAGCGATTGCTATTTGCGCCTGCTACGGGCGTCCGCCACCGCGAGTCGGGAGCCGTGGCACTTGTCAGTGAGCATGGCAATTGCTGGGCTTCATCGTCTTTCGCCGCGGGCAACATCAACGTGGGCGGGTTGCACTTGAAACAGGACGTGGTCAACCCGGTGAACAACCACAACAGAGCATGGGCTCTCTCCGTGCGCTGCGTCCAGCATCTGCCGGACTGCCTTTGCCGAAATAAAAAAACTCGGCCGCAAAAAAACATGCCCGCAAGAAAAATTCCCCGGCATTGTGAATAATCTAACAATAAATTTCTATATTTGTATGACTGAACCCTAACCTTACTTTTTACAAAACATGGAACAGCATTCTGTGTACGAACTGCAAGACGTCGTGATCCGCTTTTCGGGCGACTCGGGCGACGGCATGCAGCTCACGGGCACGCTCTTCTCCGACACCTCGGCACTGATGGGCAACGGCATCTCGACCTTCCCCGACTATCCTGCCGAAATCCGCGCCCCGCAGGGCACCGTCGCCGGCGTCTCGGGCTTTCAGGTCCACTTCGGCAACCGGCGCGAGCTCAACCCGGGCGATTACTGCGACGTTCTGGTAGCCATGAACCCCGCAGCGCTCAAAGCCAACCGCAAATGGCTCAAGCCCGGCGCCACGGTCATCCTCGACGGCGATTCGCTCACCGAGGAACACATCCGCAAGGCCGGATTCGCCACCCTCGACCCCCTGGCCGAGTTGAAGTTGGACGAGTACAACGTCGTGATTCCCGACATCACCTCCATGACCCGCGAGGCTCTCAAAGAGACCGGCCTGGACAACAAGGCCGTGGTCAAGTGCAAGAACATGTTCGCCCTGGGCATCTGCTTCTGGCTCTTCGACCGCCCGGAGGAGCATGCCTGCAAATATCTCGACAGCAAGTTCGCCAAGAAGAACCCCGCCGTCGCCGAGGCCAACAAGCTGGCTATCAAAGCCGGTTACAACTACGCCGCCAACACCCACCAGTTCGCCAACAACTACCGCGTGGCGCCCGCCTCGCTCGAAAAGGGCACCTACCGCTCCATCAACGGCAACGTCGCCACGGCCTGGGGCCTCTGCGCCGCCGCCGAAAAGGCCGGACTGCCGCTCTTCTGCGGTTCCTACCCCATCACTCCGGCAACCGTCATTCTCGAAGAGTTGGCCAAGCGCAAGGATTTGGGCGTCAAGACCGTGCAGGCCGAGGACGAAATCGCCGGCATCTGCACTGCCATCGGCGCGGCGTTCGCCGGCAACTTCGCCGTGACGACCACTTCGGGTCCCGGCCTCTCGCTCAAAAGCGAAGCCTTGGGCTTGGCCGTCATGACCGAGCTGCCCTTGGTCGTCGTCGACGTGCAGCGCGGCGGCCCCTCGACAGGTCTGCCCACCAAGACCGAGCAGAGCGACCTCCAACAGGCCCTCTACGGCCGCAACGGCGAGTGCCCCGTGGCCGTCGTCGCCGCTTCGTCGCCCAGCGACTGTTTCCACTATGCGTTCGAGGCCGGCCGCATCGCCATGGAGCACATGACTCCCGTGGTCCTGCTCTCCGACGGCTTCATCGCCAACGGCTCGGAGCCCTGGCGCATCCCGCAGATGAAGGACTACCCCGCCATCTGCCCGCCCATCGTCGACGAGGCGCCCGAGGGCGGTTTCATGCCTTACGTGCGCAACGAGAAGCTGGCGCGCGGCTGGGCGTTCCCCGGCAAAACGGGCCTCGAACACCGCGTCGGCGGTCTGGAGAAGGATTGCATCAAAGGCTCCATCTCGCACGACCCCGCCAACCACCAGAAGATGGTCGACACCCGCGCCGCCAAGGTCGCCAAAATCGCCGACTACATCCCCGAGCAGACGGTCTACGGCGATGCCGAGGGCGACTTGCTGGTCGTCGGCTGGGGCGGCACGCGCGGCCACCTGCAAAACGCCGTCGACGAGATGCGCCGCGAGGGCAAACGCGTCTCGCTCTGCCACTTCAACTACATCAACCCGCTGCCCCGCGGCGTGCGCGACATCTTCGCCCGATTCCGCCGCATCGTCGTCTGCGAGCTCAACGAGGGCCAGTTCGCCGCCTACCTGCGTCAGAACCTCCAGGAGTTCCGCTACGAGCAGTTCAACAAGTGCGAGGGCCTGCCCTTCACCATCGTGGAGCTGAAACAGAAATTCGAATCCTTATTGCAGTAAAACCATGGCAGACTACAAATACACCCCCGCCGACTTCAAGAGCGACCAGGAAGTGCGCTGGTGCCCCGGCTGCGGCGACCACGCCATTCTCAACGCCGTGCAGCGCGCCCTGCCCGAAGTGGCCGACCGCACCGACACGCCCCACAACCTCTTCACGTTCGTCTCGGGCATCGGTTGTTCGTCGCGCTTCATCTACTACATGAAGACCTTCGGCTTCCACTCCGTCCACGGCCGCGCCAACGCCGTGGCCACGGGCGTCAAGACGGCCAATCCGCGGCTCAACGTGTGGGTCACCACCGGCGACGGCGATTCGCTGGCCATCGGCGGCAACCACTTCATCCACGCCATCCGCCGCAACGTCGACCTCAACGTCATCCTCTTCAACAACGAAATCTACGGTCTGACCAAGGGCCAGTATTCGCCTACGTCGAAGTTGGGCAAGATTACCAAAACTTCGCCCTACGGCACGGTCGAGAAGCCGTTCAACCCCGGCGAACTGGTCATCGGCGCCAAGGGTACGTTCTTCGCCCGCTCCATCGACATGGAGGTCAACCTCTCCAAGGAGTGCATGGTCGCCGCTGCGTTGCACAAGGGCATGTCGGTGGTCGAGGTCTTGCAGAACTGCGTCATCTTCAACGACAAGACCCACGCCGCTTTCGCCGCCGACAAGGCTACGCGCGCCGAGCACACCATCACGCTGCGCCACGGCGAAAAGATGCTCTTCGGCGCCAACAACGAGAAGGGCCTCGTCTTCGAGAACATGAAACTCAAAGTCGTCACCGTCGGCCAGGACGGCTATACGCTCGACCAGGTGCTGACGCACGACGCCCACGAGCGCGACACCACGCTGCATTCGATGCTCGCCGCCATGAAGTACCCCGACTACCCCGTGGCCGTCGGCGTCATCCGCGCCGTCGACGACGATGCGGTCTACGACCTCGCCGTCGAGCGGCAGGTCGAGGAGGTCAAGGCCTCGTCCAAAATCCGGTGCGTCGACGACCTGTTGCGTTCCGGTGCTACGTGGGAGGTGTAACCGCCTACGTTCCCGGTTCTTACGGGCGGAGACTTTCAACGGTCTCTGCCCGTTTTTTTCATTCCGTAGCCGGACATCCTCCGCAGCTTCCCGACTGCGGTTCCCGCCTCTCCACGCATCTTCTTTCTTTCCGAATCGTCTTTATTCGCTTTTTTGTTTGGATTTTCAAAAATTCGCCTTATCTTTGCAACCGCAAAGGGGGATTAGCTCAGCTGGCTAGAGCGCTTGCATGGCATGCAAGAGGTCACGAGTTCGAATCTCGTATTCTCCACGAAAAGGCCCGTAAAAAGTTGACACACAACATTTTAC
>JAIDUZ010000040.1 GCA_029059935.1 Alistipes sp. | reverse complement strand
CCTCTGAACCCCTGCCTCTCCCACGACCTCCGGCTTTCCGATTTCTTCCGTGCCGGCGTGCCGTATTTCGACAAAACAAAAGGCAGAAGCTCATTGCTTCTGCCTTTTGTCGATTGTTGCGGCGGGAGTTTATTCAGCCTCTGCCGGGTCTATGATTTCGTGCGTCCGCAGGTCTACGTAGAACTCTTCCGTCGTTTCGCCGCTGCGCGTCTGAGCGCCCCGGACCTTGGCCACATGTTTGCTGACCAGTTCGTATTCGCGGATTTCACCCTTGAAAACGCCCATCTGCACCAGCGTGCATTTGGTCACGTCCGAGACCCAGAACGTGCCGTCGCTCCCTTTGCAGATGCGTTCCGGTCTGGTGAATGCGAAACCCTTGATGGACTTGAGCGTCTTGACCCACTCTTTTTGCTCGTAGTCGTAGATGTTGATTGCATCGTTGCTGCCGGTGGCATACATGCGCTCGGGGCTCGTCGCGAACGTCTTGGGGTTGAACGGCAGTGCCCAGGTCAGTTCGTCGATGTCCAGATTGGTGCCGTTCTTGAAGTCGTCGTTTATCAGCGAGGGGTCGAGTACGCGGATCGACTTGGCCACGTAGCCCGTCAGAAGGATATGCCCCTCTTCGTCCACTTCCATGTAGTGGGCGGCAAAACCGTTGTTCGACGAGTTGCCCGCACCGGGTCCGGCCTCTTTGTAGTAGTTGATTTTCTGGTAGTTTTCGGGCGTGACATCCGATTCTTTATAGACCCTGATTTTGCCGTCTTTGTTGCGGGCGAAAATCAGCCCGTCCTTCACGGTTACCGCCTGTGCCTGGAATACCGCTCCTTTCCAGCTTCCGTTGCCGATACAGGAGTAGTATTCCATGTCGGGAAGCGAGAATACATGGATCAGCGATTGTTGTTCGGCCACGTAGAGCCGGTCGTCGGTTACTACGATCGCATTGATTTTGCTCGTGAAGTTCTTTGCTGCCTCATTGACCGTCCACGTGCTGATGGTCTTGAGCGGTTTTTTCGCTTTCTTGCTGTACAGAATCAGGCTGTTGCCCGCCGTGCCGCTGTTGGCCACGAATACTGTGTCACCGCGGTCGGCCACCGCATAGGGATTGAATGCGGCAGCCGCCTCCAGCCCCATCGTCTCGTAGTTGATTGCGTCGAGTGCTTCGTAGTTGTAGTACCAGTAGCTGGTGTAGGGAATGTTCTCCAGGTCGTCGATTTCGGGGACGGTCGCACCTTCCGTGCAGCGCATGCCCGTCAAGGCGCAGGCAAGCAGGAGGGTATATATGAATATGCGTTTCATTTTTCTTGTCCGGATTTTCGGTTAGTTGAGTTGGCTCAGCGGAATGGCGTAGACGCAGAGACCGCCCTTGCGGTCTACGATGAAGAGCGTGTTGCGGCGAATCAGACACTTGGCCGGATTGTTCAGCGTGATGTCGCCGATGGTCGTGTAGTTCTTGATTATCTTGCCCGTCTTGGGGTCCACTTCGCAGAATTTCTGATCCGTTCCGGCGAACGAGACGAACAGACGGCCGTCAGCGCTCCATGCCGCACCCAGCGGGTTGAATTCGAAGGTCAATTCCTTGTCGGAGGTCAGTTTGCCGCCCATCAGGCGCTGGTTGTTCAGCTGGACCATTTTCTTCGAATCATAGCAGACCGCATAGACGTTGCCTGCGTAGTCCGCAGTCATGGCGTCGTTGGCACCGCCGGCCAAATTGTCGCTCGTTGCTACATAGCCGTTCGGAATGTGCTCGATGAAAGCCCTCGTCAGACCTTTGTGTGCGTATACGATACCGTTGGTGGCGGCCAGGCCCACAGCGTCGAAACCTATGCCTATCATGGCGGTGCATTCGTAGGTCTTGGCGTCGAACGCGAAGACTGCGTTGTTGCTTCCGACTACATAGAATTTGTCGTGCGAACGGAGAATGTCGGCCGGAGTGTCCGTATTGATCGTATTGCCGTTCGGAAGGGTAAACTGCTTGATCGATTTTTCGAGTACGGGCTTCCCGGTCGACAGGTCGTAGATTTCCAGCGAGTAGTTGCCCCGCCGGATGTCGTTCGACACGTACATCTTGTCGCCGTATACGTAAATGCCGCGCGGCATGTAATCCTTTTGGGGTGCTTCGGCATTGTTGTAGTCCAGTTTGAACGAGAGCGCCGGTGCGCCTTCCTTCTCGCCCCAGTCGGTGTCCAGAAAATCCTCGCCTCGGCCCAGACCGCCGTCGATTGCGTCGAGTTCGGGGTCTTCGATGATGTGTCGCGAGGGATAGAACATCGTACTGTTGTACTTGTTCTTCGCGGTTCTTCGGGTCTGGAGGAAGCGACGCGAGTAGACGGGCAGTTTTTTCGCCAGTCCGAGCGCTACGTACATCGAGTCGCACAAGGCGGTCCAGCCCGTCGTGCCTCCGTAGGTCATGTTGCCGTTGTGGCTGTAGCCTATGCAGTGGGCGAATTCATGGAACGGGCTTTCCGTATAGCTCCGGTCGTCGGGATAGTGTTGGTAGAAGCAGTCGTCGGCCAGACAGTAGATTCCGCCGCCGCCGAGTCCCAGAACGGTGGGCCGGTGCACGCAGCCGAATTTGAGTATCGAATGTCCGAGTGCTTGTTGCAACAGTTTGTCCTTGTCGACGAGGACATTGGTGGCACTGTACAGCGGTCCCCAGGCTTTCAGTGCGGCCTCGAACTCGGGGCTTGAGAACATGTACATGATATTCAGCGCGAAAGCCACGCCTTCACGGGCCTGATAGGCGCGCAGCGGCCAGTCTCCATAGTTTTTGGGATCGTAAGTGTAGTCCTGGAACCGGATGAAGCAGTGGCTTTTGATCGATTTCAGGGTTTGGTAATAGGGCGCATCGCATTCGAGCTCCACCGAGATGTTTTCCTTGGCCATGTGAGGGTTGGCCATAATCTGTATCAGCTTGCCGCTGCGCGTCGCCGCCGTAAGGTCTCTTTCGGCGAACGGCAGCTGCATGCGGAATTGCTGGAAAGGCATGAGTTTCTCAAAGACGAACAATTTGAATTCTTCTTCGTAGCCCTCTATCTTGGCCCAGACGGTCACATTGGTCAGTGCACGGGGACTGTAGAACCGGATTTGAAACCAAAGATCGTCATCGATGGTCATCTGTATGGGTTGGTCCGCATAGAAGCTGCGTTCGTTCTGGTTGAAGAAAACGGTCGACGGTTCGTCGTCGTTGAGCAGGTAATAAGTGTTTTCTTCGTTATAGTCGGCCGGTGTCAGCCGAATGGGAAGACCATCCGCAAATTGGTCGGTGATTTCGTCGGGCGAGAGATTTTCATCGGTACATCCGAGCAGCAGAAAGGCGCTGATAATCAACCCCCCCCCGAGAATTTTGGTGAAAAATCTTTTCATCGTTCGGGTTGTTTTCGATTGTTCAAAAAAACATTTTCTCAGTCAAAACAGCGGCAAAGATATATTTTATCGCATAATATTGCAAACCGGGTGATTTTTTAGTGCCGTTTTCGGATGCGGGGCCGGACGAAGATGTGATTGCCATTCGTTGGTTTGGTGTCCGTGGGCCCCCGGTGCGTCCGCTTGTGTCGCGGACGAAATGTGTTCCGGTTGAAAATGCTGTCGCTGTTCGTCGGACTGCTGTCCGTCGGTTTGGTGTCGGCCGGTCCGGTGCGTCCGCTTGTGTGCCGGACGAAAAAAGCCGCCGGACATTCCTTGCGGAAGCCCGGCGGCGGATGACTTGCGGGTGCTGCCCGTTCATAGATGTATTGCGTGACCCAGGGCCGCTTCGGCCGCTTCCATGATTCCTTCGTTCATCGTCGGATGGGCATGGATGGTGCCGGCGATGGCTTGCGCCGTTGCGCCCAGTTTGCGGGCCAGCGTCGGTTCGGCCAGCATCTCCGTGACGCCCGCCCCCACCAGGTGGGCGCCTACGAGTTTGTCATCTGCGCCGAACAGCAGTTTCACAAAGCCGTCGCGGTCGCCGGCCGCCGTGGCCTTGCCCGAGGCTGTGAACGGGAAGCGGCCGATTTTCACGGCGATTCCCTTTTCGGCGGCCTGCGCTTCCGTCAGACCCACCGACGCCACCTCCGGCGTCGTGAAGATGCACGACGGAATGGTCGCGTAGTCTACCGGCGAGGGGTTCAGTCCGCAGATGGCTTCCACGCAGCAGACCGCCTCGGCCGACGCCACGTGCGCCAGCGCCGGGCCCGCCACGATGTCGCCGATGGCATGGATGCCCGGCACCGAGGTGCGGTAGAATTCGTCTACGACCACCTTGCCCCGTTCGACGGCTACGCCGAGTTCTTCGAGTCCGATTCCCTCGATGTTGGCCTGCACGCCCACGGCCGCCAGCACCACGTCGGCCGTCAGCGTCTCGGAGCCTTTCTTGCTCTCGATTTCCACTTCGCAGCGGTCGCCGACAACCCGGGCCTGCTTGACCGTCGTCGACGTCAGCACCGAGGCCCGCAGTTTGCGGAAGGCGCGTTCCATCGTCTTCGACACCTCCTCGTCTTCGAGCGGCATCATGCGCGGCAGGTATTCGATGACCGTCACCTTGACGCCCAGCGTCGCATAGAAGCAGGCGAATTCGCTGCCGATGGCTCCCGAGCCCACCACAATCATCGATTCTGGCAGCTCCGCAAGGGTCAGCGCCTGGCGCGACGTGATGATTCGCTTGCCGTCTACCGGCATCGAGGCCATTTCGCGCGGTCGCGCTCCCGTCGCCAGGATGATATGGTCGGCTTCGTAGTCGGTGCCCTCCACGTCCAGGTGTCCCGGAGCTGTCAGACGCCCGAACCCGCTTATCAGCTCTACGTTGTTCTTTTTCAGCAGGAACAGCACTCCTTTGTTCATCGTCTCGGCCACGGTGCGCGAGCGTGCCACCATCTTGTCCAGCGCCGGGCGTACTTCGCCCGTCACCTCCACGCCGTATTGTTCCGCCGCCTTGCAGTGGGCATAGATTTGCGCGCTCTTGAGCAGCGCCTTGGTCGGGATGCAGCCCCAGTTCAGACACACGCCGCCCGCTTCGGCCCGTTCCACGAGCCCTACCCTTTTGCCCAGCTGGGCCGCACGTATCGCAGCCACATAGCCGCCCGGGCCGCTGCCCACTACCAGGATGTCGTACTTCATATTCGGTCTATTGCTTGATTACTTTCAGCGTTTCGCCGTTGTCGGCCGCCACGGCGCGTTTCCACTTCTCGTTGTAGCCCGGGAACTGGATTTTGTCCGGAATGTCGCGGCCGTTGCCGTTGTCCACGAAGTGCGCCGCGGTGCCCGGGCCGTCCAGATATTCCAGTACGTCGGCGTGTTCGCTCTTCACGTTGCCGTCCATATATTTGACAAGCAGGTATTTGTCCAGTTTCGACCACCGGTCGAAGAGTGCCTGCGCCGTCCGCACGGAGTAGTCCGTCAGATAGCGGGCGCGCTTTTTGGCCGGAAGTTTCGCCGCTTCCAGGTCGGCGTGCGGCACCGCTTCTTCCAGTTGGCCGTTTTCCCAGGCGTCCGTTGCTTTGCGGATGTCGGCCGCAATCATGTCGTAGCGCATGTATGCAAAATTCGTGACACGGTTGAAGAGCCAGAACGCCGAGGTCGGCGAGTAGCTCAGCATCGAGCCGTTCCGTTCGCTGAAGCATTCCGGCACCTCGGTCGCCGAGCAGTAGACGGGGGTCAGACACGAGGTCGCCGCATCGTCTACGCCGAACCACAGGATGCCCATGTCGCGCGGCACGTCGGGCCGGGCCTGCGCCACGAACCAGAATCCGGTCTGCTGCGTCGCCGTCGCGCGTTCGTTGCAGTATTCCACGCCATCCACTTCAAAATACATCGGGCGCCAGCGGTAGGGGCAGGCGTGCCCTCCGGCTCCCAGGTCGGCCGTCATGTCCATCGGCGTGCCTTCGTAGTGGTCGCGCATGCAGTCGAACACGGTCTTGGGGCTCACCTTGGTGCGCGGTTTCACCCACAGCGGCATCTTGTTCGCCGGATTGTGCCCCATCGCATAGTCGGTGTAGACGTCCATGCCGTCGGCCACCGTGCGGAAGAACGCCCACACGCGGGCTTCGCAGCCGCGCAGCGCCCCGAAGTCGGCCGGCGCATAGGCGTCCGAGAAGCTGAATTCCTCGTCGCTGCCTTCGTAGTAGCCCATTTCACGGGCGAACTCCACCACGTCGGGAGCATAAAGGCAGTTTTCGGGGTCGTCTTTCGGGAAGGTCGTGATGCGGGCTTGGTTGGCATGGGCGCAGACATAGCCGTCCGGTATGCGGCGCGCCACCCACACGATGCCTTTGCGGGCGTTGCCGCCCTGGCCGTCGTCCTTGTAGCCTTTGCCTGTCAGTTCCATGATCCAGGCTTCGTCGGGGTCGGCTATCGAGAACGATTCGCCCGACGAGGCGTAGCCGTAGGTGTCGGCCAGTTCGACGATTACGCCGATCGCTTCGCGTGCGGTCTTGGCGCGTTGCAGCGTAATATATATAAGTGAGCCGTAGTCGATCAGACCCGTCGGGTCTTCCAGTTCGCGGCGTCCGCCGTAGGTCGTTTCGCCGATGATGAGCGAGTGCTGGTTCATGTTGCCCACCGTCGACCACGTTTGGGCCGGCTGCGGGATGTCGGTCAGGTAGCGGCCCGTGTCCCATTCGCAGACCGGCAGCATCGCGCCCGCCTTGTGGCGGCCGCCGGGCGTGTGGTAGAGCGCGCCGTAGAGTCCGTGCGAGTCGGCCGCATAGGAGACCATCACCGAGCCGTCGGTCGACGCACCCTTGGTGACGATGAAGTTGGTGCAGGCATCCGCCGCGCCGAACGGCGTCACGGCGGCAGCCAGCAGTACGAGGAGTTTTTTCATGGTTCGAGAAATTTGAGCATGGGTGGCGCAGGGCGAATGCAGGTCGATGGTCCCGAACACGTCGGTGCAGCCTGTTTTCGCCGCCGGTCTGACCAACTACAAATGTATGAAATAAATTGCGAAACCGCAAAAAACGGTCTGAAAACTCCAGCCGGGTTTCATCTTGCCCGATTTTTGCCTATTTTTACGCAGTCAAAACCTGCTTGGATAAGCCGAGGGCAGAGCCGTGCTTGTTCGGGCTATGCCGAAGCGAGAAAACCTGCTTGAAAAGAATGCATATGTTGGAAATAGCCTGTCAGCTTTCGTGCGTACGGGCGTCGCTGCCCGAGGGTGTGACGCTCGTGGCCGTGTCGAAGACCCACCCCGTCGAAGCCATTCGCGAGGCCTACGATGCCGGACACCGTGTTTTCGGCGAGAGCCGTCCGCAGGAGTTGTGCGCCAAGCACGAGGTCTTGCCCGAGAATATTGAGTGGCACATGATCGGCCACTTGCAGACCAACAAGGTCAAATACATAGCGCCTTTCGTGCGCATGATCCAGTCGGTCGACAGCGCGCGTCTGGCCGAGACCATCCAGCGCGAAGCCGCCAAGTGCGGCCGCACCATCGACATTCTGTTGGAGATACACGTCGCGCAGGAGGAGACCAAGAGCGGCTGGGACGTGGGCGAGCTGAAGCGTTATCTCGATTCGGCACCGTTCCGTTCGATGCCCAACATCCGCGTGCGCGGTGTCATGGGCATCGCCACCAACACCGACGACGAGCAGGTCGTGCGGCGTGATTTCAACGAGCTGAAACGGGTGTTCGACCTGTTGCGGCCCTACTTCGGTTCGCATTTCGATACCCTCTCGATGGGCATGTCGCACGACTATCCGTTGGCCGTCGAGTGCGGTTCCACCATGGTGCGCGTCGGTTCGCTCATCTTCGGTGAACGCGATTATTCGAAAAAGGAGGTCGTCGTCGGATAGAATCTCAATGTCCCTCCCCTATCCAATGGGCGCATGCGGCGGAGGTATCGTAGCCTCCTCGCGCAGTTGAATCGTTCCGTATGGTATCGGTGCATTAGAAAAGGTTGAAGATGTTGTCTTCAACCTTTCTGTTTGTCGTTCTGAGCGTAGCGAAGAATTTGTTTCGCGACTTTCGCCGCACCTGCATTTCGCTCCGGATGACCGGTATATGGCACAAACGATCGCTCCGGCTCGTCTCCGCCCCTCCTCTCGCAGCAAGGTGGTGTTTTACCGCACCCGAATCGTGCTGCTTGGGTGGGTTGTGTCTTGCGATTTCTCGCATCCGCCCCTCCTCTCGCGGCAGCGAGTTGTTTTACCGCACCCGAATCGTGCTGCCCGAGCGGATGTGGCTCGGCGACTTGATGTTGTTCATGCGGCAGAGCGTGTTGACCGTGGTGCCGTATTTGCGGGCGATGAGGCTGAGCGTCTCGCCCGAGCGTATTTTGTGGTATTGCGGGTTCTGCACCGCCGGCGTCTGTTCCGTATCCGGTTCGTCGAGGTCGAGTTCGTCGTCGAAATCCTGCCCCGCATTGGAGTAGATGCTGAAGAAGGATTTTTTCAGCAGGAACGTTTCGCGCAGCAGTACGCCGTTCTTGAAGTCGATCAGCCGTTCGGGGTCGAACACCTGGCCGTAGTAGCGCGTCTCGAAATGGAGATGGGGACCCGACGAACGGCCCGTCGAGCCGCCCAGACCGATTATCTGTCCCGCCTCGACCCATTGGTTGGGTTGTACGAGCCGCTCCGAGAGGTGCCCGTAGTAGGTCTCCAGACCGTTGTCGTGGCGGATGATGACCAGATTGCCGTAGCCGCCGTTGTTGTAGGCCGAGAAGCGCACGCGGCCGCAGAAGGTGGCGTAGATCGGATCGCCCGTTTTCAGCGGCAGGTCGACGCCCTGGTGCTGGCGCCGGCCGCGCGGGCCGTATTTGCCGCGCGGGCTCACGGTGCCCTGGAACGGACAATGATAGCTCTTGGTCGAGTCGACCAGGTCGATGACCACCGACTGGGGCATGACCGACATGTCGACGTCGCGGTACGGGAAGAGGTTGTAATTCTCCCAGTAGCGTTCGAATATCTCCTTGTCCCTGACCACAGCCCGGTTGCGCACGTATTTCCACGTGTTGTTGCTGTAGAGCACCACCAGCAGCGCGTCGTTGCCCGAGCTTATCGTGTCGACCACGGTCAGGTCGTTGGTGTCGAACGTCGAATGAATCTCCTTGCGTTCCAAGCGCAGGCGCAGCGCCGCTATCGAGTCGGCGGCCGCGGCTTCTTCCGGCGTCAGCACGGCAAGTTGTCTCGACTCCTGGGCTGTCGCGGCGAGCGTGGCCAGAACGGTCATCAGGGTAAGGCAGTATCTTTTCATCGGTTATCGGTTTTTCAGCAGTTCTTCGGCGGCTTCGAGCGCCGTGTAGAATTCTTCGCCGAAGCGGCGCACGATCGGTTCTTTCAGAGCCTTGTAGACCGGCACCCCCAGCTTCCGGCCGCATTCGCGGGCCGACGCGCAGACCGACCAGCGGTGGTAGTTGAGGCCCACGGTGCCGTTGGAGAAGCGCACCAGCCGGATAGGATAAAGGTGGCACGATATGGGTTTGCGGAACCCGGTGCGCCCTTCGGCCCAGGCTTTCTCGATGGCGCAGAGCGTCACGCCGTTCTCTTCATAGGCATAGGCGCACTCTGCGTCGTCGACCAGCGGCGTGGTGTAGTCGCCCTCTTCGTCCACCACCATGAATCCCTGGCGTTCGACGGCTTCGATGCCCTCCGGCGTCATGCAGGACCTGTAGTTGGGGTATTCGCGCTCCAGGGTCTCCACTTCCTCGATTTCGAGCGGCGCCCCGGCGTTGCCCTCCACGCAGCAGATGCCCTTGCATTGCCCGAGGTCGCAGGCGAAGCATTCGCGCAGCAGGTCGGCGCTCACGATTTTGTCGTCTATCTCGATCATTTGCGCGTACATGTGTCGGCGATGATGATGTCGTAAAGTTCGCCCATCGTCATGCCCATGGCCTTCACTTGCTTGGGCACGATGCTCCCGGGGCTCATGCCCGGTATGGAGTTGAGTTCGATGAAGTAGGGCTTGCCCTCGGGCGTCACGATGAAATCCACGCGCACCACGCCCCGGCAGCGGCACGTGCGGTAGGCTTCGAGCGTCATGCGGTTGAGTTCGGCTTTCACTTCCGGGGCGATGTCCGCCGGGGTGATTTCGTCGGAGAATCCGGCCGTGTACTTGGCTTCGTAGTCGAAGAACTCCTTTTTCGATACGATTTCGGTGATGGGGAAAACATATTCCTTGCCGCCGCTTATCATCACGCCGCACCCCATTTCGCGTCCCGCTATGCACTCTTCTATCAGCACTTCGTCGCTCTCGGTGAGCGCCTTGGCTATCGCCGCCGGGAGTTCTTCGGCCGTGCGGACTTTCGTCACGCCGAACGACGAGCCGCTGGCGTTGGGTTTCACGAAGAGCGGCAGTCCCAGTTCGGCTGCGATTGCCGGTGCATCGTATTTCTCGCCCCGGCGCAGGAAGCGTTCGCGGGCCAGATTGATGCCGTGTCCGGCCAGCGTGCGCTTGGTCGTCGCTTTGTCGAACGTGATGACCGACGAGGTCATCGGGCACGACGAGTACGGGATGCCCATCATGTCCAGATAGCCTTGCAGACGGCCGTCTTCGCCCGGCGTGCCGTGGATGATGATAAGCGCGTAGTCGAATTCCTTGCGCTCGCCGTCGACCGTCAGCGAGAAGTCGTTCTTGTCCACCTGCCATTCGCGTCCGTCGGGCGCTGTGTAGTGCCAGTCGCGGCGGTGCAGGTCTATCAGCGTGATGTCGTATTTGCTGCGGTCGAGCGCCGCTTCGATTTGCGCGGCGCTTTGCAGGGCGATTTCCCGTTCGGAGGAGTCGCCGCCGGCCAGCAGCGCTATTTTCAGTTTCTGAGTCATGGATTGTAGATGTCTTTGTATCTGAAAGTCAGTATCTCCTGAATCATGCCCACGGATTCCTGCGCTTCCTTGTGTCCGGGGTCGACGCGCAGCACGGCGTTGAAGTCGTTGAGGGCCGGGCCCCATTCGTTCAGCCGGTAGTGCAGGCGGCCCCGTTCCAGCAGCAGCGCCGTGTTTTCCGGTTCGGCGGCCAGGGCCGCACCGAGCGCCGCTATGCGGCGGGCCGGCGACCACAGCCCTTTTCGGCGGATGTAGGCGGCCACTTCGGGCGCCAGCATCCGCGAGGTGTCTTCGCCCCGTTCTATCGCGGCGCGTACTTCCGTCGACGAGAAGTCTTGCAGCGGAGCCTCTTCCAGCACCGTGATGCGGTCGAGGTAGCGTTCCACCTGCTCGCCGCGGCGCGGGTAGACATAAATGGGATATTCCAGTATCTTTTCGTACTCTTTCCAGCCGTCGAGCGCCGCAATCTGGTCGCCGCCCATCAGTATCGAGAACTCCATTTCGCGGCCGCACAGCTCTTCCAGGTAGCGCAGCGTGTCGATGGTGTAGGAGGGACGTGGCAGCAGGAATTCCGCCACCGAGGGTTTGATGCGCTCCGGGTATTTCGAGGCCGCGCAGGCGATTTCCGCCATTTCGAAGCGGTCGGTCTCCGGTGCCGGCTGCGCGCCGGTCTTGTAGGGGCTCTGCGGCGAGATGACGAGCGCCGTTTCGTCGGCCAGGTCGTGCTCCATCGCATACTCGGCCAGTGCGATGTGGCCTCGGTGCACCGGGTTGAACGACCCGAAATAGAGCAGCATCCGTTTCATGGCTCAGCGGGCGATGAAATCGTCGAGAATCGCGCAGACCTTGCCGACGGCTTCGTCCAGCCGGTCGTTGACCACCACGTGGTCGAACTCGGGAGCCTTGGTCAGTTCGAATTCGGCTTTGGCCACCCGGCGGTCTATCACGTCGGGGGCGTCGGTGCCGCGGTTTTCGAGGCGGCGGCGCAGTTCTCCGACCGAGGGCGGCATGACGAAGACCGAGCAGGCATCGTCGCCGAACAGCCGTTTGAGGTTGATGCCGCCGATGACATCGACGTCGAAAGCGATGATGTGGCCTTTCTGCCAGATACGTTCCAGTTCGCTGCGCAGCGTGCCGTAGCAGGTGCCCTGGTATACCTCTTCCCACTCCACGAAGCGGTTTTCGGCCACGGCCTGCATGAACGCTTCCTGCGTCAGAAAATAGTAGTCCGCCCCGTCGCGTTCGGTGCCGCGGGGCGCCCGGCTCGTCGCCGACACGGAGAACTCCAGCTGCGGATAGCGTTCCAGCAGTTGTTTCACGATGGTCGTCTTGCCCGAGCCGCTCGGTGCCGAGAATATGATGACTTTGCCCACTTATTCGAGGTTAAAGGTGAAAAGTTAAAGGTGAAAGGTTGAATGTAAAAAGTGAAATTGCCGAATCCGTCGTGTCGAAATTACCTTTCACTTTTCACCTTTCAACCTTTCACTTTATAAAATGTTGAGTACCTGTTCCTTTATTTTTTCCAGTTCGTCCTTCATCTTCACCACCAGTATCTGGATGTTGGTCTCGTTGGCTTTCGAGCCCATGGTGTTGATTTCGCGCCCCATCTCCTGGGCTATGAATCCCAGCTTGCGGCCGGCGCCTTCTTCGTTCGCGGCCACTTCGCGGAAGTAGTTGCAGTGGTTGGTCAGGCGTACTTTCTCTTCGGTGATGTCGAACTTTTCCAGATAGAAAATCATCTCCTGTTCCAGGCGGTTGCGGTCGACTTCCACGTTCAGCTTGGCCAGGTTTTCCAGAATGCGGGCCTTGACCGTCTCCGTGCGGGTCTCTTCGTAGGGCACCACTTCGTTGCGGTATCGTTCGATCAGCTCCACGCGGCGCAGCAGGTCGGCGATCAGAATCGCCCCTTCCTGCACCCGGAATGCGTCGAGCTGGGCCGCCGCCGCTTCCGTCGCGGCCAGCAGGGCCGTGTGTTCTTCGTCGGAGATGGCTTCCGTCTCGCTCGCCACCACTTCGGGCATGCGCAGCACGGCCGGCACCAGGGCGTCGTAGCTCGCGTCGATGCCCGCATAGGTCAGCGCGTCGCTCGCCTGCCGCAGGTAGGCGCGGAAAAGTTCGCGGTCGATGCGGGCCGGGGTCTCCACCTGGCGGTTTTCCACCGTCACGAAGACGTCCACCTTGCCGCGGACCAGGCTGCGCCCCACCAGCGTGCGGATTTCGTATTCCGACTGGCGGTATACGGCCGGCAGCCGCAGGTTGAGGTCCAGTTGTTTGGAGTTGAGCGAGCGTATCTCGACCGTTATTTTCTTGTTGGGCAGCAGGGCTTCGCCCTTGCCGAAGCCCGTCATCGATTTCGTCTTCATTTCTTCGTCTCTGTTCGCCGCGGCCCGGTGCTTCGCGGCTTTTCCGGAAGCATCCGCAGGGCGCTGCGGGCGACGCAAAAGTAATAAAAACTATTCAAAAATGCAGCGCTTCCGGCCGGGAACCGAAATTTATTCGGCAAGTTGTTGTTTTTCCGGAAATATTTTGTTTATATTTGTGTTAGCAAACTAACAGCAGAAATTCGAATCATAAAATCCATACCGACCATGAAAAAGCACAATTTCTACGCTGGCCCCTCCATTTTGGCTGACGAGGTCATCGAAAACGCCGCCAAGGCTATTCTGGATTTCAACGGAACGGGGGTTTCGCTGCTCTCCATTTCGCACCGCACGAAGGATTTCGACGACGTGATGGCCGAGGCCGACAAGCTCTTCCGCGAGCTGCTCGCCATCCCCGACAACTACAAGATTTTCTACTTGGGCGGCGGCGCCAGCACCCTTTTCTACGAGGTCGCCGCCAACTTCCTCGGCAAGAAGGCCGGCTATGTCAATACGGGTGTCTGGTCGAAGAAGGCCATCAAGGAGGCCAGGCGCTACGGCGAGGTCGAGGTCGTCGCTTCGTCCGAGGACCGCAATTTCACCTACATTCCCAAGGGTTTCGCCATTCCGTCCGACCTCGACTATCTCCACATCACGACCAACAATACCATCTACGGCACCGAGTTCCACGAGGACCTCTCTTCGCCCGTGCCTCTCATCGCTGACATGTCGTCCGACATCCTGGCGCGGCCCGTCGACGTCTCGAAGTATGCCATGATTTACGGCGGCGCGCAGAAGAACCTCGCTCCCGCCGGCGTCTCGTTCGTCATCATCCGCGAGGACATGCTCGACCGCATCGCCCGCGACCTGCCGACGATGGTTTCGTTCCGTACGCACGTCGACAACAATTCGATGTTCAACACCCCGCCCGTCTTCCCCATCTACGTGTTGATGGAGACGCTGCGCTGGCTCAAAAAGATCGGCGGCGTGGAGGAGATTTACAGCCGCAACATCGCCAAGGCCAAGCTGCTCTACGACGAAATCGACCGCAACCCGCTGTTCCGCGGCACGGTGGAGACCGACGACCGTTCGCTCATGAACATCTGCTTCGTGATGGCCGAGGGCTACGACGAGCTGGCCCCCGAGTTCCTGGAATTCGCCAAGGCGCGCGGCATGGTCGGCATCAAGGGCCACCGGCTGGTCGGCGGCTTCCGCGCCTCGTGCTACAACGCCCTGCCCATCGAGAGCGTGCAGGCGCTGGTCGACTGCATGCGGGAGTTCGAGAAGCTGCACGTGAAGTAGCCCCCGATGGCCTACCAGTTCAAGATTCCCACGGCCTACAGCGCCCTCACGGGCGAGGTGACGGCGTGGGAGCAGACCGAATTACAGGAAACCACTTCATTGAAACATACCATGAAAATATTGGTTGCAACCGAGAAACCTTTCGCCCGCAAGGCCGTCGAGGGTATCCGCGAAATCGTCGAGGGGGCCGGCTACGAACTCGCCCTGCTCGAAAAGTATGCCGACAAGGCCGAGCTGCTGGCCGCCGTCGCCGATGCCGACGCACTCATCGTCCGCAGCGACAAGGTCACCGCCGAGGTGATCGACGCCGCCCCGAACCTCCGCATCGTGGTCCGCGCCGGTGCCGGTTACGACAATGTCGACCTGGCCGCCGCTTCGGCCCGCGGCATCGTGGTGATGAACACGCCCGGGCAGAATTCCAACGCCGTGGCCGAACTGGCCCTCGCCATGATGATTTTCATGGCCCGCAACGGCTTCACGCCCGGCACCGGGTCCGAAATCCAGGGCAAGACGCTCGGCATCCACGCCTACGGCAACGTCGGCCGGCTCGTCGGCCGCAAGGGCAAGGCCCTCGGCATGCGAGTTGTAGCCTACGATCCGTTCGTCGCCGACCCGGAGGTTTTCAGGGCCGACGGCGTGGAGCAGGTCGATTCGGTCGAAGCGCTCTACAAGGCGTCCGACTACCTGTCGCTGCACATTCCCGCCACGCCGCAGACCAAGGGATCGATCGGTTACGACCTGCTGATGTCCATGCCCAAGGGCGCCACGCTGGTCAACACCGCCCGCAAGGAGGTCATCGACGAGGAGGGATTGATGCGTGCTCTGACCGAGCGCGAGGACCTGAAGTATGTCACCGACATCGCCGCCGCCATCCAGGCCGAGTTGGACGGGAAGTTTGGCAAGCGCGTCTTCGCCACCGCCAAGAAGATGGGCGCCGAGACCGCCGAGGCCAACCTCAATGCCGGTTTGGCCGCCGCACGTCAGATCGTCGACTTCTTCAAGACCGGCTGCACCCGCTTCCAGGTGAACAAGGCGTAGGATTGTTCCGGTGTCATTCCGAGGAGCCGCAGGCGACGAAGAATCTTCTTCTCGTCATGTTGAGCGCAGCGAAACATCTGTTCGCCGGCAACGTCGTTGCGAGCGAGTGTAACGAGCGCGAGATTTCAGTTAGTAATGAATTTTGTCTTTAATTTTTTTTGAAATATGGTTAGAATCAAACCTTTCCGTGCCGTCCGCCCGCCCAAGGAGCATGCCGCCGAAGTGGCCTCGCGCCCCTACGACGTGCTGAACTCCGCCGAAGCCAAGAAAGAGGCTACGGAGCGTTCGCTGCTCCACATCATCAAACCCGAAATCGACTTCGAGCCCATCGCCGACGAGCATTCGCAGGAAGTTTACGACAAGGCCGTCGAGAACTTCCGCCGTTGGCGCAGGGAGGGTTGGCTGGCACAGGACCCCGAAGAGTACTATTATGTATATGCGCAGACCATGGAGGGCCGCACGCAGTACGGTCTGGCCATGTGCTGCCACTTCGAGGACTACCTCTCCGGCGCCATCAAGAAGCACGAGCTCACGCGTCCCGACAAGGAGGAGGACCGCATGATTCACGTCCGCAACCAGCAGGCCAACATCGAGCCCGTCTTCTTCGCCTATCCCGACAACGATGAAATCGACGCCATCGTCGCCGAGACGGTGAAAGAGGCTCCCGAATACGACTTCACGGCCGCCGACGGCTTCGGTCATCAGCTGTGGGTCATCCGCGACCGCAAGACCAACGACCGCATCACCGAGATTTTCAAGGGTATCCCCGCGCTCTATGTTGCCGACGGCCACCACCGTACCGCCGCCGCCGCCCGCGTGGGCGCCGAGTGCCGGTCGAAGAACCCCGCCCATTGCGGCGAGGAGGAGTATTGTTATTTCCTCGCCGTCACGTTCCCGGCCGGACAGCTGCGCATCATCGACTACAACCGCGTCGTCAAGGACCTGAACGGGCTCACGCCCGCAGAGCTCCTGGAAAAGCTCGGCGAAAGTTTCACCGTTGAGGAGAAAGGCGCCGAGGAGTACCGTCCCGCAGCGCTGCACAATTTCTCCATGTATCTCGACGGCAAATGGTACAGCCTCACTGCCAAGCCCGGCACCTATGACGACAGCGACCCCATCGGCGTGCTCGACGTCACGGTGCTCTCCAACCTCGTGCTCGACCGGATTCTCGACATCAAGGACCTGCGTACTTCCAAGCGCATCGACTTCGTGGGCGGCATCCGCGGCCTGGGCGAGTTGAAGCGGCGCGTCGACAGCGGCGAGATGCAGGCGGCTTTCGCCCTCTACCCCGTCTCGATGCAGCAGCTCATCAACATCGCCGACACGGGCAACATCATGCCCCCAAAAACCACCTGGTTCGAGCCTAAGCTCCGTTCGGGCGTGGTCATCCACTCTTTCGAGGAGTAGCGGTTCCGCCTTGCATAAGGACGAGGGAGGACGGATTCCGTCCTCCCTCGTTTGTTTGCGGCCGGCAGATTGCGCCCGGTTTTTTCCTGCGGTTCGCAGTGGCGGTTAGCAATCAACGGATTGGATATTTTCGGTTGTCTGCTATTTCTTCCCGGGATTCCGTTTCTTCCGAATTTCGGTGCGTTCCATTTGAAAAATCCGGCAAAAATTCCTATATTTGTTACCGAATACTAATTTTCGGCACTATGGCTAAAATCAAAGGAACGGTCGTTGTCGACAAGGAGCGTTGCAAAGGTTGCGGAGTCTGCGTGGCTTCGTGTCCGTGCGCAGTGCTGGAGTTGTCGGTCGAAGTCAATAGCAAGGGTTATCCCGTAGCTCGCATGGCGAATCCCGATGCCTGCACGGGCTGCGCTTCGTGCGCGGTGATCTGCCCTGACAGCGTCATTACGGTTTATCGTCAAAAATTCGAGTAGGCTATGACAGAGAAAGAAGTCAGATTGATGAAGGGCAACGAGGTGATTGCCCATGCGGCTATCCGTTACGGTTGCGACGGTTATTTCGGCTACCCCATCACGCCGCAGTCGGAGGTGATGGAGACCTTGATGGAGCTCAAGCCCTGGGAGACGACCGGCATGGTCGTGTTGCAGGCCGAATCGGAGATTTCGTCGATCAACATGGTCTACGGAGGCGCTGCCACAGGCAAGCGCGTCATGACTTCATCGTCCAGTCCCGGCATTTCGTTGATGGCCGAGGGGCTCAGCTACCTGGCCGGTGCCGAACTGCCCTGCCTGGTCATCAACTGCCAGCGCGGCGGTCCGGGTCTGGGTACGATCCAGCCCTCGCAGGGCGATTATTTCCAGGCGGTCAAGGGCGGCGGTCACGGCGACTACCACCTCATCGTCTTCGCGCCCAACTCCGTGCAGGAGATGCACGACCACGTGGCCGAGGCGTTCGACCTGGCGTTCAAATATCGCAATCCGGCCATGATTCTGGCCGACGGCGCCATCGGCCAGATGATGGAGAAGGTGGTGCTGGCTCCCCAGCGTCCGCGCAAGACCAACGCCGAAATCAAGGCCGAGTGCGATGCCTGGGCCGCCATGGGCAAATCGTCCGGGCGCGGGCGCAACGTCGTCACGTCGCTCGAATTGCAGTCGGAGAAGATGGAGCTCATCAACCGGCGCCTGCAGGACAAGTATAAAGCATTGGAGGAGAACGAGGTAAGGTTCGAGGCCATCGAGTGCGACGATGCCGACTACGTCATCGTGGCTTTCGGTTCTTCGGCCCGTATCTGCTCGGCTACCGTCGAGCTGGCGCGCGCCCAGGGGCTCAAGGTGGGCTTGCTGCGTCCCGTCACCCTCTACCCTTTCCCCACCAAACAGATAGCCGCTCTGGCGGCTCGCGGCGTCAAGGGCTTCCTTTCCGCCGAACTCAATGCCGGACAGATGGTCGAAGACGTACGGCTGGCCGTTAACGGCAAGGCTCCCGTCGAGCACTACGGTCGTCAGGGCGGTATGCTCTTCAATCCCGACGAGGTGTTGGAGGCGCTCAAAGAAAAACTGATCAAAAAGTAGAACCATGGCAGAGGTTGAAATCAAACAGGAGAATCTGGTTTATGCCAAACCGGAGCTCATCACCGATAATGTCATGCACTATTGTCCGGGCTGCAGCCACGGTACGGTGCATAAGCTTGTCGCGGAGGTTATCGCCGAGCTGGGCCTGGCGGACAGAACCGTGGGCGTGTCGCCCGTGGGTTGTTCGGTCTTCGCCTACAACTACATCGACATCGACTGGATCGAGGCGGCGCACGGCCGTGCGCTGGCCGTCGCTACGGCGGCCAAACGCCTGAAGCCCGACACGATGGTGTTCACCTACCAGGGCGACGGCGACCTTTCGGCCATCGGCACGGCCGAGTCGATCCATGCCGCGGCGCGCGGCGAGAATGTCGTGGCCATCTATATCAACAATGCCATCTACGGCATGACGGGCGGGCAGATGGCTCCCACTACCCTGCTGGGCATGAAGACCGCCACGACACCTTACGGGCGCGACCCGCGGTTGAACGGCTATCCCTACAAGATCGCCGAGATGATGGCCCACCTCGAAGGCGCCACCTACATCACGCGTCAGAGCGTCCACAAGCCCGCCAACGTGCGCAAGTGCAAGGCCGCCATCAAGAAGGCTTTCCAGCGGTCGATGGAGGGCAAGGGCTTTTCGCTCGTCGAGGTCGTCTCGACCTGCAACAGCGGCTGGAAGCTTTCGCCCGTGGCATCGAACGAGTGGTTGGAACAGAACATGTTGCCTTTCTATCCGTTGGGCGACATCAAGGAGGTAAAATAAACAGAAGATATGAAAGAAACATTGATCATAGCAGGATTCGGAGGACAGGGCGTCCTTTCGATGGGTAAGATATTGGCTTATTCGGGGGTCATGCAGGACTACGAGGTTACCTGGATGCCCTCCTACGGTCCCGAGATGCGCGGCGGTACGGCCAATGTCACGGTCATTCTGTCCGATCGGAAAATCTCTTCTCCCATCGCCCACGAATTCGATACGGCCATCATTCTCAACCAGCAGTCCATGGAGAAGTTCGAACCCATGGTCAGGGCGGGCGGCGTGTTGATATACGATACCAACGGCATCACAAGACACCCCGTCCGCGACGACATCTCGGTCTATGCCATCGACGCGACCGCCGAATGCGCCAAGTTGGGGCAGGCCAAGTTGTTCAATACCATGATTTTGGGCGGTTACCTCAAGGTGCGGCCCGTCGTCAATATGGAGAACGTCATGATCGGGCTCAAGAAGTCGTTGCCCGAGCGCGCCTGGAAGATGCTTCCCGCCAACGAGCAGGCCATCATCCACGGCGGCGAGATTATCCGGAAGATTCGATAGCTCACCTCCTTATTGAAAGCGACGCCCGGCAACTTGTTGCCGGGCGTCGCTTCGTCTGAATTTTTTATTTCGAGAACAGATCTTTGATACATCCGATCGAACTCAGTACGGAGGAGGCATCGTATGGCAGATAGACGGTTTTGTTGTCTTTGCCGCTGACCATCTCTTTTAAGGTCGATATGTATTTGTCCGCCAGCATGTAGTTGGCCGGAGTCATCTGCGAGCCTTGGATGGCGGCGCTTATGCGGGTGATTGCTTCGGCTTCGGCTCTGGCTTGCGCGATTTTGGCTTCGGCGATACCTTCGGCTTTCAGAATCTGCGCCTGTTTTTCGGCTTCCGCCTTATTTATCTGCGCTTCTTTTTCACCCTCCGATTTCAGAATGGCGGCTTCTTTGGCACCCCGGGCTTCAAGCACTTTGGCCCGGCGTTCGCGTTCGGCCTGCATTTGTTGTTCCATGGCGTTGCGCACGCTTTCGGGAGGAGTGATGTCTTGCAGTTCCACCCGATTGACTTTTACGCCCCATTTGTTGGTGGCTTCGTCCAGCACGGCGCGCAGTTTGGAGTTGATCGTATCGCGGGAGGTCAGCGTCTCGTCCAGTTCCAGTTCTCCGATAACGTTGCGCAATGTCGTCTGAGTGAGTTTTTCGATAGCATTGGGCAGATTGTCGATTTCGTAAACAGCTTTGACTGGATCTACGATCTGAAAATAGAGCAATGCATTGATCGTGGTCGTTACGTTGTCTTTGGTGATCACGCTCTGGCTCGGAAAGTCGTACATTTGTTCGCGCAGGTCGATTTTCGTGGAATTCTTGATTACCACATGGGTATTGTATCCGTTGCCGTCGTAGATTTCTACCGGGTACCGTACACGGATTACGCGAGCCTTGTCCAGTATGGGCCAGATAATATTGATTCCGGAGGGAAGAGTCCTGTGATATTTCCCCAGTCGTTCGATGATTTTCGTTTCGGATTGCGGAATGATTTTGAATCCGATAAGCACGCATATGCATGTTACGATCGCAAATAAAAACAGAATGATCAGAATTCCCATGAGTTAAGTTCGTTTTACGGTTAGTATGATGCTGTCGATTTTCGTTATCGTTACACGATTGCCTTTGATGATTGTTTCGTCATCTTCGGATGTCGCTTTCCAGTCGTCTCCGTCGATGGCGACTCTTCCGGTTCCGGATTGTCTGTCGATGGTTTCGGATACGATGGCATGGCGTCCTATCAGTGCTTCGGCGTTCGTTTTCACCTCCTTGTCGCGGCGATAGAAAAATTTCAGCAGCAAGGGCCGTATGGCTATGAAAGCCAATAGCGTGCATACGGAAAACCATAAAAGCTGCATCTTGAAACTCGCATCGCAGGCGCTCGCTATGGCGCTTCCTGTTGCACCGAAAGCAAAACAGATCACGGCGAATCCGTTCGTGAATATTTCGATGATTATGAAAATCAGAGCGATGACGATGTAAGCATGCCAGGGTTCCATTCGTTCTGAGGTTGGGTGATCTTCGGATGAAAAAGTTCTCTTTTGGTAAAGATAGCGATTATTCCCTATATTTTTTGTCCTAAGACAAAAAATATAGGGAATTGCCTCCGAAAATGCCTTATTTATTGAGCATTGTTCGTCGCTTCGACCGGTTTGAAGTCTATCTGGTAGAATTTGAATTCGGGTTTCATCATGGCGCCCGTCGCTGCGTCGATGCCCCAGCCGAGTATGTCGCACAGGTTGATTACCGCCACAGCATTGAAGTTTTTCTCAATGACCAGCGTCTCCGTCCGATACGACGGTGCTTCGGCCTTTACGACCGTATCGTCGAATCCGCGTTTGATTTTGGTGGTGTAAGGGAATGTGACGTTGGTATGTTTGCGGCCGTCGATGGTCAGCGTGGCGGTTTCCGTAATGTCGCTTTCGAAGGTCACACGGGCTTTCGAGCCGCAGAAGACCGTAGCGCAGGAGTTCAGCAGGCAGGCGCCGGAAAGAAGAATCAGACAACGTTTCATTTTTCGTTTCGATATGCCGTGTCCCTGCGGCGGTTCGGGTTAGAGTAAGGCATATAAAAACGTGGGACAAAACTTTTATTCGTCTTTCGAGGTCTTCGCAATACCTTGCAGCCAAATAAAGAGTAAAGCCCACGTAGAAACGTGAGCGTTTACGCCTTACTCTTGGCTGCTTTTGAAAGTTGCGAAGTTTCGAAAGACAAGAAATAAAGCTAACGCTTTTTATATGTAGGTGCCGGCACTTTCATCGTGTGTGCGGCACGGGTGAATTCAATGCATGTCGGTCTCTTTAATTCTTCATAGGCGAATGGTTTATGGGATTCTGCAAAGGCAAAGTTAGCGATATTTTCGAATATCGCCAAAAGAATCTATTTGGGTATTGTACAGTCTCTCAGGTCTCCTGTTTCGTGTAAAATTTCCGCATTTCCCGGTCGTTTTTTACAGCAGGGTCTTGACAAAGGGTTTTCGGGGTTGTATCTTTGTCTCGTTCCCCCGCGGTTTTTG
>JAIDUZ010000004.1 GCA_029059935.1 Alistipes sp. | reverse complement strand
TTGTCGAAGATCGACGTGCGGGCGTCGCCCAGGAAGTCGGACGAAACGACAGCCTCCTCGGTGTAACCCAGGATGCCTTTCAGCTCGCCTTCCGAAGCGGCCTTCATGGCAGCGCAGATTTCGTCGTACTTGGCAGGCTTGGCCAGGTTGACCGTCAGGTCGACAACCGATACGTCGAGGGTCGGAACACGCATCGACATACCCGTCAGCTTGCCGTTCAGTTCGGGAATCACCTTGCCTACGGCCTTGGCGGCGCCGGTCGACGAGGGGATGATGTTGCCCGAAGCGGCACGGCCGCCGCGCCAGTCTTTCATCGAGGGACCGTCGACGGTCTTCTGCGTGGCGGTGGTCGAGTGTACGGTGGTCATCAGACCGTCGGTGATGCCGAACTTGTCGTGGAGGACCTTGGCGATGGGAGCCAGGCAGTTCGTGGTGCACGAAGCGTTCGACACGATCTTCTGACCGGCGTAGGTGTCGGTGTTGACACCGCATACAAACATCGGCGTGTCGTCCTTCGAGGGTGCCGACATCACGACATACTTGGCACCGGCAGCGATGTGGGCCTCGGCCTTCTCCTTGGTGAGGAACAGACCCGTCGACTCAACGACGTACTCGGCGCCCACCTCGTTCCATTTCAGGTTGGCGGGATCCTTCTCGGCGGTCACGCGGATGGCCTTGCCGTTGACGATGAGCTGGCTCTTCTCGGCGTCGAAGTCCACCGTGCCCTGGAAACGACCGTGCATCGTGTCGTACTTGAGCATGTAGGCCATGTAGTCTACGGGGACGAGGTCGTTGATACCTACGACTTCGATGTTGTTGTTCGTGCAGGCGGCACGGAACACCAGACGGCCGATGCGGCCGAAGCCGTTGATACCGATTTTGATAGTTGCCATAGTTTTCCTATTTTTTATTGGTTGAAACTTTCCGTTATTTTTTTCACAGCGCAAAAATAGACACTTTATATATTTTACGCAAATAAAAAATTAAGTTTTTTAATAAGTGCCTTTCGGGCCGCTTTCGCAGGGCGCAAAACACGGCCCGCGACGCAAGGCGAAAGTCATCCGCCGAGCCGGAATCTGCCGGCCGTCCTTCATTGCCAGCCCCTTATCTTGCGGGCTCTTATCCGGCTGCCGCCCTTATCGCATCTCCTCTTATCCCGCCCCCGTTATCGCGCCGCCTTGGCCCGCTTGGCCATGGCCGACGCAAAGACGAACGCGTTCAGCTCGGGGTTGTCGGCATGCAGAATGTCATCCTTGGTGCCCTCCCACCATTTGTGACCTTCGTGGATGTAGACAATTTTCTCGCCGATTTCCATCACAGAATTCATGTCGTGCGTGTTGATGATCGTCGTGATGTTGTATTCGCACGTGATTTCGTGAATCAGATTGTCGATGACAATGGAGGTCTGCGGGTCGAGCCCCGAGTTGGGTTCGTCGCAGAACAGATACTTGGGGTTCAGCACGATGGCCCGGGCGATGGCCACGCGTTTTATCATGCCGCCCGAAAGCTCGGCAGGATAGAGCCGGTTGGCGTTTTCGAGCCGCACGCGTTGCAGGCAGAAATTCACGCGCTCCAGCTTCTCGGCCTCCGACTGCTCGGTGAAGAGGTCGAGCGGCAGCTTGACGTTCTCCTCCACCGTCGACGAGTCGAGCAGGGCGCCGCCCTGGAAAATCATGCCGATGTCCTTGCGGATGGCCTTGCGCTCGCGGAATCCCAGCTGCGTGAAGTTGACGTCGTCGTACCACACCGCCCCCGAGTCGATTTCGTGCAGCCCCACCAGGCTTTTGAGCAGCACGGTCTTGCCCGAACCGCTCTTGCCGATGATAAGATTGGTCTTGCCGGTCTCGAATTCGACGCTGATGTCGTTGAGCACCGTGCGGCCGTCGAACGACTTGACGATATGTTCGGCGCGTATCATATCAGAAGTATCTGCGTAAGCATCAGGTTGAAAATCATGATGACCACCGACCCCGCCACCACGGCGCGCGTCGACGCGGCGCCCACTTCCAGCGAATTGCCCTTGGCATAGTAGCCGAAATAGGCCGAAACCGAAGCTATCAGATAAGCGAAGACCGCCATTTTGATAAGCGAATAGGTGATCGAATAGGGCTTGAAGTCCATCAGCAGGCCGTCCACGTAGTCGGCCGGCAGCATGATGCCCGTGAGGTAGGAAATGGCCCAGCCGCCCAGGATGCCTATCAGAATCGAAAGCACCGTAAGGAACGGAAAGAATACGACCGCCGCAACGATTTTGGGCAGAATCAGATACGACGCCGAATTGACGCCCATGATTTCCAGGGCGTCGATCTGTTCCGTGATGCGCATGGTGCCTATCTCCGAGGCGATGCTCGACCCCACCTTGCCGGCCAGAATCAGCGCCACCACCGTGGAGGAGAATTCCAGAATCATGGTTTCGCGCGTGGCATATCCCACCAGCGAGCGCGGAATGAAAGGCGATTCGAGGTTGATGCACATCTGCAATGTGATGACCGCGCCGATGAAGACCGAAATGATGGCCGTCAGCCCGATCGAGTCGACGCCGAGCGCCTCCATCTCCCGGATGATGCGGCGGCGGTAGATGGCGCCTTTCTCCGGGCGGGAGAAGACCTTGCCCATCAGCAGGAAATAGCGGCCTATCGAAGCGAACAGACGGATCATGATTCTTTTTCTTCTTTGGTCTCCTCGAAATCGACATAGTCGCCCACGTCGCTCGACACCCGTTTCTCGGGTGCGCCGGCGGTCTTGCGGACCTGCACGTCGCCTTCGCGGCCGGGACGCCGGCGGGCGAAGGGGTCCGCACCGCGGGGGCCGAATCCGCGTCCGAACTGCTCCTCCATGTCGCGCCGCATCCGATAAATGCGCCAGCGGAACAGCAGCATCAGCACGCCGGCCAGCATCAGCAGGCCGAAAAACATATACAGCACGAACGCCGCCACGCCTTTCAGCAGCGACGGTGCGAACAGCGCCAGGATGACCACCAGCAGCACGAACAGCGGGTTGCGCTGCACGAAAGCCACAAGGGCATCGACTATGGCGGCAAGAAATCTCATGGTCGGAAAAAAGATAGCGTACGGTCGGTGTTTCCCGGCAGCAAAGGTAGGGAAAATTAGGCAATTCTCAATATTTGTCGTAAATTTGGTGCCCGAACGAACAAAATCGAATCCGATATGTTGAACGCCCTGACAGCCATTTCGCCCGTCGACGGCCGCTACCGCAGCAAAACGGAGCGCCTGGCCGACTACTTTTCCGAACAGGCGCTGATCCGCTACCGCATCCGCGTCGAAGTCGAATACTTCATCGCCCTGTGCGAGCTGCCGCTGCCGCAGTTAGCGGGCGTCGACCGCTCGAAGTTCGCCGCCCTGCGGGCCCTCTACCTCGACTTCTCGGCCGCCGACGCCGAGCGCGTCAAGGAGATCGAGTCGGTCACCAACCACGACGTCAAGGCCATCGAGTACATCATCAAGGAGAAGATGCAGGCTCTCGGGCTGGCCGGCTTCCAGGAGTTCGTACACTTCGGACTCACGTCGCAGGACATCAACAACACGGCCATCCCCCTCTCGCTCAAAGAGGCCCTCGGCGACGTCTACCTCCCCGCCGTCGGCGAGGTGCGCGACAAGCTCGCCGCCCTGGCCGAGGAGTGGCGCGCGGTGCCGATGCTGGCCCGCACCCACGGGCAGCCCGCTTCGCCCACCATGCTGGGCAAGGAGATGGCGGTCTACGTCGAGCGGCTCGACAAACAGCTTGCCATGTTGCGTGCAATCCCCGTACCGGCCAAGTTCGGCGGCGCCACGGGCAACTTCAACGCCCACCATGCCGCCTATCCCTCGACCGACTGGACGGCCTTCGCCAACCGCTTCGTCGACTCCACGCTGGGCCTCAGCCGCTCGCAACACACCACGCAGATCGAGCACTACGACAATCTCGCGGCCATTTTCGACAATCTCAAACGCATCGACACCATCCTCGTCGACCTGGTGCGCGACATGTGGATGTACATCTCCGAAGAGTATTTCAAGCAGCAGATCAAGGCGGGCGAGGTAGGTTCCAGCGCCATGCCCCACAAGGTCAACCCCATCGACTTCGAGAACGCCGAGGGCAACCTCGGCATCGCCAGCGCCATCTTCGAGCACCTGGCCGCCAAGCTGCCCGTCTCGCGCCTGCAACGCGACCTGACCGACTCCACCGTGCTGCGCAACATCGGCGTGCCGGTGGCCCATGCGCTCATCGCGCTGCAATCATTAATGAAAGGGCTGAACAAATTGATTCTCAACCGCGAGGCGCTCGACCGCGACCTGGAACAGAACTGGGCCGTGGTGGCCGAGGGCATTCAGACCATCCTGCGCCGCGAGGGCTATCCCAAGCCCTACGAGGCGCTCAAAGCACTGACGCGCACCAACGCCCATATCACCGCCGAGGCCATCGCCCGATTCATCGAGACGCTCGACGTCGCCGAATCGGTCAAAGCCGAGCTCCGCGCCCTCTCGCCGGCTACGTATACGGGAGTATTCAAGTAATTAAAAATGATTCACCGTCTCGCCACAACCACCTCCACCAACGACGACGCACGCGACACACGCTACCGCCACGGCGACGTCGTATGGGCCGAGCGGCAGACCGCAGGACGCGGCCAGCGCGGCCATACGTGGTGCAGTCCCGAGGGCGAGAACCTCACCTTTTCGCTGGTCCTCGAACCGCGTTTCCTGCCCGTCGGCGAGCAGTTCATGCTTTCCGAGGCCATCGCCCTGGCACTCGTCGACACTTTCGCCGACTACGGCATCGACTCCCGCATCAAGTGGACGAACGACATCTATGCCGGCGACCGCAAACTGGTGGGCATGCTCATCGAAAACAACTGCTCGGGGCCGACCCTCGCACGTTCCGTCGCAGGCATCGGCATCAACGTCAACCAGACGGCGTTCGACCCGGCGCTGCCCAACCCCGTCTCCATGGCGCAGCTCGCGGGCCGCACTTTCGACCGGGCCGAGGTGCTCGAAATCTTCCTCGCCAAGTGCCGCATCCGTTACGGGATGCTCGAACAGGGCGAAACGCAAGCCCTCCAAGATGCGTATCGGCTTCGCATGTACCGACTCGGAGAACAGCATTCCTACCGCATCCCGGGCCGCGGCGAGGTCAGGGCCGCCATCGAGGGCGTCCGCCCCACCGGCGAGCTGCTCCTGCGCCACGCCGACGGCATGCTGGGCGAATATCTGTTCAAGGAGGTCGAGTTCGTCATCGGCAGCCGTCGCGACTGACCTCTCCGCAGCCGGCCTCGGCCGGTCACCGCTCAACCGCCCCCGCTCACTGCCGCCCGTCTCCCTCGGGCAGCTGCGGGTCGACCGGTTTGTCGGGACCCTGCGGCTGACCGGCCGCTGCGGCCTGCTCGTCGATGAACCGGAATCCCACTATCTGTCCCCCGCCCACGAACTCCATCTGCTGAGCGAACGGATTGAGATAGGCCCGGATGTGCTTTTTCAGATTCTTTTCCAACTGAGCGAAACGAACGGGAGGAATGGAAAGAAGCTCCGGAATAGGTTTCATTATGAATGATACCTCCAACACATTGCCATCCGAGTCGAAAACATAATAAATATTCATCGGCGAAAGCTGGATTCTTTTCAGAGCCGAAATCTCCATCGGCATAAAGGTATCCTTGAAAACCTTGGCCACCATATTCACATCGTAGAAATCGAATACGATACGATCGAGCTCCTCCTCCGTCTCTATTTCCCGGCCGTCGGACTTATACCGCCAGTTGGCGACTTTCGTTCGCGTATTCTCGGCATTCGATAAATAAAACAAGTATTTCTCCAATCTTACGTTAAACGTAATTCCGTCAGCTGTAACAGGCACACCGTTCTGATAATAATTCTGAGCTGCGACCAACTGTGAAGCGACAAGCGCCACCGCAAGCAAAACATATCTTTTCATAACAATATTTTTAACAATCTTTCATCAGTTTTTCAAGATTCGGGAAGTTGCAGGCATTCGGGTCTATCATATACTCCGCGTCGTCGCTGTATGCCTTGATATTCCGCAAAGCCGATACGGCCGCATTGTAAGCTTCGTAAAAGCCCGAGCTGCTGAAATCTTTTTCTCCATAATATCCGCTCAATTTATCGAATGCAATTATTCCTTCATCTCCGCCGAGAGCCCTGGAAATATCGCCGACATTCCCGATTCGCTGCCGATACATATACCAGCCGAGTTTGGCTTCGATTTCGACATTCAGTCTGTCTTCCGGCACATTCTGTCTGCCGGTATACTGATATACATGGATCACTTCTTCGAACACCGCAATATCTTTCAATACGGTCCCCAACTCTATCACGAATTCCTGGTGTATGATTTCTCCGTCTTTTTCATCACATTTGACACCTATTCTGCATCTGGAACCGGCGTTTGCGTCGGAAACCATCTTGACATAGGGACTGAGTGTCCGAAACAGCGTGGCACCCATGCAGTCCTTGTCCAGTTCTTTGAGAATCGTTATCACTCCAGGATCTTTGGTTTGCAGCTTCGGACAGGGCGACGTCGTGGAGCCGCCCGTTCCGTCCCCGTTGTCTCCATTACTGCCGGCGGCAGTGCCGCCGCCGCTGCTGCCGCCGCCGCCGCGAAGACCTTCACCGATCGGAGGAAGCTCCACTTCCCAGTCGAAGTCGTCGAAAATATCCTCTTCCTTCACTTTCGGCCCAAGGATAACGACCACCTCGATCTGGTTGTCATCGTTCACACCCCGGGTCGTCGGCACGGCCCGCCCCCGGGCAACGTACGTTAAGCCGAGCAAGTCGGCGAAACGCTCCAGGGCTTCGTCGCGGTTCGAAGCGAAATCGCCGAAGAAGACGCTCCCCTCCAGACGGCCGTAGTCGTAACGGCCGGCCGCGGCGATGCGGCCCGAAAGCGTCGTGTAGAGCACCACGCCCGTAAATCCGTTTTTCACCTTGCCGTCGACCCACTCCTGCCGCGGCCGGCCGGCGCACCACTCCGCGAACTCGGCATCGGCAATGTACAGACAGAAGTAGACCGCCCGGCGTTCGCCGGCGGGGTCTTTCATCACTGCGAGCGTGCGGGGAATGGCCGCTTCATCCAGAAAGTCGGTTCCTTCACGGGGCACGAACCGGTAAAAATTGTGGGTCGCAACGACCGGAACGTCGACCCGCAGATAATCTCCGGCCGGCACCTCTGCGGCCTCGTCCCACACGGGCTCCGCCTCTCCCGGAGCAAAGAATCCGGGCTCTTCCGGTCCGTCCGCCGCCCGCGTGTTCGTGCGTGCCGCAAGCGCCTCTTCGAAGACACCGCGCGCCTCCGCCACCGGGAACGACATGCACGACGAATCGGCGGCATCTGCCGCCCTGTCCGCCACCTCGGTGCAGCCGCACAGAAGAGCCGCACCGAATGCAAAAAGCATCGTCTTTTTCATACGCTGGAAATTTTAAGGGATGTCCCCAGCAATATAGCGAAATTATCCGGAATATCCAAGCGTCCGGAGCCGGAAATTCCCCGCCGGCCGGCTTCGTGTGAAAAAAATAACAGAAATCCTTGCTGTTACGGAAATAACAGCTATATTTGCATCATAAAACCCTAAAAACAAGTAGCGTTATGAACGTACCTGCCAATCTGAAATACTCCAGCGACCACGAATGGTGCCGTCTCGAAGGCGACACGGCCGTGGTGGGCATCACCGACTTCGCCCAGAGCCAGTTGGGCGACATCGTCTTCGTCGACGTGCCGACCGTGGGCGAGACCCTCGCCGCAGGCGATGTCTTCGGTTCGATCGAGGCCGTCAAGACCGTGAGCGACGCATTCCTGCCCGTGGGCGGCGAAATCGTGGAGTTCAACCCGGCCGTCGACGCCGACCCCTCCGTCGTCAACAAGGACGCCTACGGCGAAGGCTGGCTCGTGAAGGTCAAGGTCGCCGACCCGGCCGACTTCGACGCCCTGCTCACGCCGGAGAAGTATGCCGAACTGATCGGATGACATCCGGTCCGCAAATCCTGCGATTCCAAATTCAAACCCATAGAAACCTATGTCTAAAGTTACCGTTGTGGGCGCCGGCGCCGTGGGCGCGACCTGCGCGAACGTGATGGCTTGCCGCGAGGTGGCGAGCGAAGTGGTCCTCATCGACATCAAGGAGGGCCTCTCGGAGGGCAAGATGCTCGACATGTACCAGACTTCGACGCTGATGGACTTCGACACCCGGCTCGTCGGCGCGACCAACGACTACAAGAAGACCGCCAATTCCGACGTGGTGGTCATCACTTCGGGCATCCCCCGCAAGCCGGGCATGACGCGCGAGGAGCTCATCGGCACCAACGCCAACATCATGAAGGGCGTCGTCGAGCAGATCGTGAAGTACTCGCCGCGCGCCATCATCATCGTGGTGGCCAACCCGATGGATACGCTCACCTACCTGGCGCTCAAGGCCTCGGGCCTGCCCAAGAACCGCATCATCGGCATGGGCGGCGCACTCGATTCGTCGCGCTTCAAATGTTACCTGGCCAAAGCCACCGGCGCCAACATCAACAACGTCGACGGCATGGTCATCGGCGGCCACGGCGACACCACGATGATTCCGCTGCTCTCCAAAGCCACGGTCAACGGCGTGCCCGTCGCACAGTTCGCCTCCAAGAAGAAGCTCCAGGAGGCCGTGCAGTCCACCATGGTGGGCGGCGCCACGCTCACCAAGCTCATCGGCACCTCGGCCTGGTATGCTCCCGGCGCGGCCGCTTCGATGATGGTCGAGGCCATTCTCCACGACCAGAAGAAGCTGATTCCCTGCTCGTGCTACCTGGAAGGCGAATACGGCCAGAGCGACATCTGCATCGGCGTTCCCGCCATCATCGGCCGCAAGGGCATCGAGAAGATCGTGAAAATCGACCTCACGAAGGAGGAGACCGCCATGTTCGCCGCTTCGGCCGACGCCGTGCGCAAGACCAACAACGTTCTGCACGAAATCAAGGCGCTCTGATTCGTCCGGCGACCGGTCCTATCGAAAACGCTGCAAGGTTCCGCCCCGCAGCGTTTTTTTTGATTCATATTAGGGGCTGTTGCGCCGTACGAAACCCGACCCGGAGCAACCTTGTCCGTTTTTGTTCGGCGATGTTCGTTCTTGTTGGTTTTTGTCTGTCTTTGTTTGTTTTTGTCCGTCTTTATTCGTCCCGCGCCGCCATCTCTTCTTCGGAGCGGCACGCATCCAAGACGTTTTTTTGCACTTCCGGTTTTCCACAAGCAGCTTCGCACCCGGAGTGACGGCGGCCACGGCTTCCGTCAGTGAGGTTCGCAGATTCAGCAATCCGCTGCCCGCTTAAGAAGCGGATTTTATAAAAGGATTTTGTTGTTTTGTCGCTTGCTCGCAGAGACTTGACGCGGCCTTTTGGTGGGCTGTGCTTTGTCGGGCTTCGTCGGGTTTTGCAACTCGCAGAGTTGCGCGAGCCGCAGCCTTCCGGCGCGGAGGCTCACAACTGCTCGCCTCGCAAGCTGTGTTCGCTCCAAGCCGGCAAAAACAACGATTCCTTCCCGAAATCCGCATGGCTGTCAGCTATACATCCCAGTCTGCCGCAGAGCCGAGAACAATTCAAAATGCACAATTCATAACTTCGCGATTAAGCGAGGGCAGAGGCTGCTTGCAGGCTTTGCCGAGCGGAAGCGAAGTCAAGACCCCGTAAGGGGGATTAATTCATAATTAATCGATAATTCCTTTTGTCGGGTCGTTCGCCCGGGCCGGCTGCGGGGGTCGCGCTTTCAGCGCGAGCCGGCCCCGGGCGCAAGGTCGAAGACCTTGATTATTCTCGGGTCACAGCTTGCTGTTGCGTACAAAAATTACGAATCCCCGTTCTTAACGGGGCGGGCCTCCGCCGGGGGAGGCTGCGGTCCGCACGGCTCTTCGAGCCGCCCGCACAGAAAAGGATTGATTGTGAATTAATCCCCCTTACGGGGTCTTGACTCTGGTTGTGCATTGCTTTGTTCCCTCTCTGCGTCATTCCCCCGAGTGATTGCTTTTTGCGCCTGCTACGGGCTTCCGCGACAACGACTCGAAAGGTTTGGATGCTGTCGGTGCCAACGGCTACGGGTGGTCTTCTTCGGCCTTCCACACGACTTCCCGCGATGGCGGACGTTTCCGTTTCGATGCGTCGGAGGTACAGCCGGTGCACAACACGCCTCGTTCCTACGGTCTCACCGTGCGCTGCGTCCAAGCATCTGCACAGCTGCTTCTCCCCGGCATCCGGGCGCCCCGCGGCCCGAAAAAGATTTGGAAATTCGGATTTTACTTTCTACCTTTGTCTTGCAATCAGCAGGGTTCTGGCCTCAATCGGCCAGGATTCTTGTTTTTTTGCGTTTTTCCGGGCCGCAGGATTCTGCCCCGGAACCGACCCGAGAAAAATAAAAAAACATACGATACAGAACTATGGCTAAGGAGATTATCTATCTGACGGCAGAGGGTTACAAAAAGCTCAAGGACGAGCTCGACCACATGCGGTCCGTCGAACGGCCGGCCATCTCGGCCGCCATCGCCGAGGCGCGCGACAAGGGCGACCTTTCGGAGAATGCGGAGTACGACGCGGCCCGCGAGGCCCAGGGCCTGCTGGAGATGCGCATCGCCAAGATGGAAGACACGCTGTCCAACGCCCGCATAATCGACGAGTCGAAAATCGACAAAAGCAAGGTGCAGATTCTCAGCAAGGTGACTCTGCTGAACCGCAACACCGGCAAGGAGATGGTCTACACCATCGTCGCCGAGCACGAGGCCAACCTGCGCGAGGGCAAGCTGGCCATCGGCACCCCCATCGCCAAGGCGCTGCTCGGCCACAAGAAGGGCGATTGCGTCGAGGTGGAAGTGCCGGCCGGCACCATCCATTTCGAGATTCTCGACATCAACATCTGACGAACGGTTCGACTGCGGCGAACGCACATACATTCCCGTCTCGGGATTTCCGGCAGGGCTGCGCAATGCAGCCCTGTTTTTTTTTGCGGAATCTCCGGCCGGCCCGACTGCCGGCGGCGGATGCAGGTAATCGGGGTACATCTTCCCGTAAAACGGGTAGCCGCCAAATCACCGGAAGCGCCTATTTTTGCAGCGACAGGAATTATCGTCATGCGTAAACATACCCTCGTACTTTTTGCGGCCGTTGCCGTTGCGACGGTGCATGCACAAACAAGAATCCAACCCGAAAGCCTTATGGAAGAATTGCAATTGACCGAAACCTGGGACAAGACATTTCCCCGGAGCGAGAAAGTGGACCACAGTAAAGTAACATTCGTCAACCGCTACGGCATCACGCTGGCAGCCGATATGTATGTGCCAAAAGATGTTTCCGGCAAGCTGCCCGCCATCGCTGTCTGCGGACCGTTCGGGGCAGTCAAGGAACAAGCCGCAGGACTTTATGCCCAGACAATGGCCGAGCGCGGTTTTCTGACCCTCGCTTTCGACCCCTCCTATACCGGAGAGAGCGGCGGCCAGCCCCGTTACGTGGTGTCGCCCGACATCAACACCGAGGACTTTTCGACGGCCGTCGATTTCCTTGCTACCAACGATAAGGTCGATGCTGAACGTATTGGCATCATCGGCATTTGCGGCTGGGGCGGACTGGCCATCAACGCCGCAGCCGCAGACCCGCGCATCAAAGCTACCGTCGCCTCGACGATGTACGACATGAGCCGTGTCAATGCCAATGGTTATTTCGATGCAAACGACAGCGCCGAGGCTCGCAATGCGCTCCGCAAGACATTGGCTGCACAGCGCACCGAGGATTTCCGCAACGGCTTTCCGAAGCCGGGCGGCGGTGTGCCCGACGAACTGCCTGCCGATGCCCCGCAGTTTTTCAAGGACTACCACGCTTATTACAAGACTCCACGCGGTTATCACAAACGTTCGCTCAACTCCAATCAGGGACGGAACGCAACGGAAGCCATTCCGTTCATCAACTTCCCGTTGATGAGCCGTGCGGATGAAATCGAAAACGCCGTGCTTGTCATTCACGGCGAAAAGGCGCATTCCCGTTATTTCGGTGAAGATGCATTCAAGAAGCTGAAAGGCGACAACAAGGAACTGATGATTATTCCCGGGGCCAACCATACGGATCTCTACGACAATCTCTCCGTCATTCCGTTCGACAAACTGGAAGCATTCTTCAGAGACAACATGCGATAAAAAGCCGGGGTGTTGCCGACCAGATCCATCCCCTTTTGCAGGTATTTCGCAGGGCCGCAGTTACGCGGCCCTTTTTTCATCGGCGGCCGCGAGCCGCAGTCTCCGGATTCGAGGCCTGTTTCCCGAAGCTGCGGTACGCCCGAAGACGAAAACGTTTTTTTTGTTTATCTTTGTGCCCGCAATGAAGAAGCGCACCATACTCAGAAAAATCTACGCCTGCCTGCTGCTGTCCATACTCTTCGCGGCGCAGGTCGGACAGAAGGTGCACATCTACACCGAGGACCATGCCCACTTCCCGGCTTTCGCGGGCGATCTGCTGCCCGACAACGGCGCCGTGGAAAAGGTCTCCGACCGCTGCATGGTCGACGACTACTGCCTTTTTTCCTGCTTCGGGCAAACCCCTCTCTACCATACGTTCTCCTGCACGCTGCTGGCTGTGGTGACGCCCCGCGCCACCCGCTGCCGGTGCGCACAGCCCCACAAGACGCTTTCGCTGCGGGCCCCGCCCGCCAAGGGTTGACAGACTGCCGCCAGCCGGGCGGCACCCCCACATTCCGTTCCACTTTCAACCCTTACCGCACCCATGAAGAAACTTTTTCTGACGGTGCTGTTCGTCGCGTCGGCACTGGCATGCCGGGCCGCAGAGAACGAAGCACCTAAAAAACATACCGACGCCAACCTCATCGGCCACGTCGTCGACAGCGAAACCCACGAACACATACCTTTTGCCACCGTCGCCGTCCAAGGCACCGTCTACGGCACCACGACCGACGCGTCGGGCCATTATTTTCTCAAGAACCTGCCCGAGGGCGAATGCACCGTCGAAGTGCGCGCCCTGGGCTACGCTACGCAGCAGAAACAGATCGTCCTGCTGGCGCACAAAACCCTGGAGGTCAATTTCGAGGTCGCACCCGCCGGCATCTCGATGGACGAGGTGGTCGTCTCGGCCAGCCGTACCGCCACCCTGCGCCGCGAAGCGCCCGCGCTGGTGAGCGTGCTCAACGCCGATCTGTTCGAGAAGACCAACGCGTCGTCCTTGGCCGGCGCGCTGCCTTTCCAGCCGGGCGTGCGCGTCGAGGACGACTGCCAGAACTGCGGCTTCACGCAGGTGCGCATCAACGGTCTCGACGGCCACTACACCCAGATACTCGTCGACTCGCATCCCGTCTTCTCGGCCCTCACGGGGGTCTACGGACTGGAGCAGATTCCGGCCAACATGGTCGAGCGCGTGGAGGTGCTGCGCGGCGGCGGTTCGGCGCTCTACGGGTCGTCGGCCATCGGCGGCACCATCAACATCATCACGCGCGAGCCCTCGCGCAGTTCGGCGCAGCTCTCGCACACGCTCACCTCCATCGGCTGCGGCGGCACCTACGAGAACAACACCATGCTCAACGCCTCCTACGTCACGGACAACCACCGCGCCGGACTCTGCGTCTTCGGTCAGAGCCGCCACCGTTCGGGCTACGACCACGACGGCGACGGCTTCACCGAGCTGCCCGTCATCCGGTCGCAGTCGGCCGGCATGCGTTCGTTCGTGCGCACGGGCGCCTATTCGCGCATCACGGCCCAATACCACCATCTGGGCGAATACCGGCGCGGCGGCGACCAGCTCGGCCTGCCGCCCCACGAAGCGCTGGTAGCCGAGCAGACCGACCATTCCATCGACGGCGGCAGCCTCTCGTTCGACTTCTCGACGCCCGACCGCAGCGACCGCATGAACGCCTACGCCTCGTTCCAGAACACGGCGCGCAAAAGCTACTACGGCTCGAAGCAGGACCCCGACGCCTACGGGCGCACGCACGACCTGACGGTGGCGGCCGGAGCACAGTATATCCACGCCTTCGAAAAGCTGTGGTTCATGCCTTCGGAACTCACCCTCGGGGCCGAATACAGCTACGACGACCTTTCCGACCGTTCGCTCGGCTACGACATGGCCACCGACCAGACGGTGCACATCGTCGGCGCCTATTTCCAGAACGAATGGAAGACCTCGAAGTGGTCGTTCCTCCTCGGCGGGCGGCTCGACAAGCACAACCTGGTCGACCACGCCATCTTCAGTCCGCGCATCAACCTGCGGTTCAACCCCTCCGAGTCGGTCAACCTGCGGGCCAGCTACGCCGGCGGCTACCGCGCCCCGCAGGCTTTCGACGAGGACATGCACATCGCCGTGGTAGGCGGCGAGCGGGTGCGCATCCGCCTGGCCGACGGCCTCCGGGAGGAGCGTTCGCACAGCTTCAGCCTCTCGGCCGACCTCTACCGCGACTTCGGCAGCGTGCGGACCAACCTGCTCGTCGAGGGTTTCTATACCACGCTCGACGACGTCTTCGCCTTGCGCGACCTCCCCGAACCCGCCGCCGACGGCAGCATCGTCCGCGAGCGTTACAACGGTTCGGGCGCCACGGTGGCCGGCATCAACGTCGAGGGGCGCGCCATCTTCACCCGCTGGTTCGAACTGCAGGCCGGCATGACCTGGCAGCAGAGCCGTTACAAGCAGCCCGAATACTGGAGCGACGACGAGACGGTCGCCCCCGTGCGGCGCATGTTCCGCACGCCCGACTTCTACGGTTACTTCACCGCCCAGCTCAAGCCCTGGCGTTCGCTCCTGCTCGACCTCACGGGTAACTGTACGGGCGAGATGCTCGTCCAGCACATGACCGGTTCGGGCACCGACCGCGACATGGCCGTCACCACGCCCCGTTTCTTCGACATGAACGCCCGGCTGAGCTACGACCTGCGCATCTACAAGGAGGTGACGCTCCAGCTCTACGGCGGCGTGCAGAACCTCTTCAACGCCTATCAGAAGGATTTCGACCAAGGCGCCGACCGCGACTCGGGCTACGTCTACGGGCCTTCGCTGCCCCGCAGCTGGTACGTGGGCGTCAAGCTCAACTTCTGATTCGGGTCCTATCCTCGTTCTTCAGCGCCGCGGTCTCTCCCGCGGCGTTTTTTCATCCCGGCCCGCTCCGGGCCGCCGGCAGAAAATTCCGTGTTCTGTTCCGTTCCGCAGCAGGTTTATGATTGTTTTCGGACCGCAGCCTGCGGGGCACGCCCGGCGACAGCCGGACAGTTGCGGGCCTCCGCCGGCGGAGGCTGCGGCCCGCGCGGCTCCGAGAGCCGCACAAAATGGCAAAGGAGAAGTCTTTTTGCAGCCAAGGCTCTTGGCCGGACGTATACGGTGGGAGAAGTTTTTTGCAGCCAAGCCCCAAAACCGTTCGCTTTTCACCTTCACCTTTCGCTTGGCACGAAGTATGCCCCGGCGGATGCGTATGCTCACTCTTCTGGCGATCCATCTGCTGTGGAGCCTCTGTGCGTTGGTCTGGACAACGCACCGGCACCGCATACCCGCCTCGGCCGCAGCCTGGGCCGCCGTCATCTTGCTGCTGCCGGTCGTCGGCACGCTCATCTACCTTGCTTTCGGACTGCCGCAGCGACCCCTCGCCGTGCGGCGCCCCGAAGGCAAAGGCGACGCCCTGAGCCGGCTCATCGCCAGCGGCTGCGGCTCCCGCCCCACGCTCCGCAACCGGGTCCGGGTCCTCCACAACGGCAACAACGCCTTCTCCGCACTCATCGCCTCGCTCCAGCGGGCCACACGCACCATCCACCTGGAGTACTACATCTTCCGCGACGACCGCGTGGGCCGCACCATCGCCGACATCCTCGTCCGCAAGGCGCGCGCCGGCGTCGAGGTGCGGGTCATCTACGACGCCGTGGGTTCGTGCGGACTCAAGCGCAGACTGTTGCAGCGCCTGCATGCCGCCGGCATCCGCACCGCGGCCTACGCTCCGGTCCGCTTCCCCTGGTTCCGGCCCCGCTCCACGCATCGCAACCACCGCAAGATAGCCATCGTCGACGGACGCACGGCATTCCTCGGCGGCATCAACATCGCCAAATACTACCTCGACGGCGACGATTCGGGCAAGTGGCGCGACGAGCATCTGCGCATGGAGGGCGACATCGTGGCCGAACTCCAGTGCCTTTTCCTGGCCGACTGGGCCGCCGCCACGGGCCAGCGTCTCGACCCGGCCCATTTCATCGCCCGCCACGACATCCGGGAGAGCCTCCCGCTCCAAGCCGTGTGGTCGGAAGAGGGTTCCTCGCGTACGGCCGTAGCCGAAACTTTCGCCGCGCTTATCGTGAGGGCCCGCAGCCGGGTGCGCATCTGTTCGCCCTACTTCCTGCCGCCGACGCTCCTGCTCGACGCCCTGCGGCTGGCCGTCCGGAGCGGCGTGAAGGTCGAGGTGATGATTCCCTCGGCCAGCGACTCGCGTCTGACCGACCTCGTCTCCGACACCTACGTCGACGACCTGCTCGACGCCGGAGTCGACCTCTACCGCTACGAAGCGGGATTCCTCCACGCCAAGGTGCTGCTCGTCGACGACCGGGCGGCCTCGGTCGGCACCGCCAACATGGACTACCGCAGTCTGACGGCCAACCTCGAAGTGACGGTCATCCTCCGCGACCGCGAAACGGTGCGCCGCATGGCCGCCACCTTCGACCGCGATCTGGCCTCCTGCGCCCGCATCGACCGCCGGACATGGCATCCTTCGCTGCTGCGCCGCACCGCCGGCGAGTTGCTGCGGCTCGCAGCCCCCATGCTGTAGGGCAATAAATCCGGTTTCTTCCCGTTTGACACTCAGCCGGCCCGCGGTCCGGAAATCCGGGCAGGCGGCCGCCGTCTTCCCCGTCCGCTCCCTTGCCGAAGTTCCGTCCGCAGCTCCCGTTCTTCCGCCGGGGCCGCCCGATCCCGCTCGCCGGCCTCCGCAACGCCGGCGAATTCCGGTCCCCGGAAACATTTTTTTGTTTTTCGCCGATTTTATACGTAATTTTGCGCGATAAAGCGCCGTAAAAGATTCATCATGAAGCAACGATTCGCACACCTCCTCTGCGCCGCCGGCCTCGCGGTCATCTTCAGCGGCTGCAGCGGCATGAACGCCCTGCTCAAGAGCGGACAGCCCGAACAGATCTACGCCAAGGCGCTGGAATACTACGGCAAGGAGAAATGGCAGCGCGCCTCCACGCTCTTCGAGGGTGCGCAGCACCTCTACATCGGCACGCCGCGCGAAGACTCCATCTCGTTCTACAACGCCCGCTGCAAGTTCAAAAGCCGCGACTACGACACCGCGTCGCAGCTGCTCGACGACTTCCGCCGCAAGTTCGGCCGCAGCGCCTTCATCGAGGATGCCGAGGGGATGTACGCCATGTGCTTCTACTACCTTTCGCCGGGTCCCTCGCGCGACCAGACCGTCACGGGCCAGGCGCTGATAGCCATCAACGAGTTCATCTCGCGCTACCCCGACAGCGAGCATGTCGAAAACTTCCTGAAAATCAACGAAGAGCTCAACGAACGTCTGCACGAGAAAGCCTATCTCAACGCCTACACCTACTACAAAATCGGCCGTTACAAGTCGGCTGTCACAGCGTTGAAAAACGCACTCAAAGAGTACCCCGACAGCAAGCACCGCGAAGAAATCATGTACCTGATCGTCGATGCGGGCTACCGCTTCGCCAGCAACTCCATCGCTTCGAAGCAGACCGACCGCTACCTCGACATGCTCGACTCGGCCCTCTCGTTCAAGGAGGCCTACCCCGAATCGAAGCACGCCAAAGAGGTGGAGCGCATGGCCCAGCATGCCCGCGACTATCTCGACCGCAACAACAAAGACAACAGCATATAACGATGGAAATCAAGAAGAACATTCCCAACAACACCGTGACGCGCAAGCTGGTCGACCTCGACAAGGAGACGGGCAACATCTACGAGACCGTCAACATCATCGCCCGCCGCGCCAACCAGATTTCGACCGAACTCAAGAGCGAGCTCAACCGCAAGCTGGCCGATTTCTCGTCGCCCACGGACACCATGGAGGAGACCTTCGAGAACCGCGAGCAGATCGAGATTTCGCGTTACTACGAGCGGCTGCCCAAACCGGTCATCATCGCCACCGAAGAGTTCCTCGACGACGAACTCTTCTTCAAGGAGAGCCGTCCCGAGGCCGAAGCCTGACACCGGGACCCCGGCGGCGGAGCCGGGAACAGGAGAGCAGAACGGAAGACAAGGCAACGAAAGGAGAACGAACATGGAATCCGGACGCGCTGCGCACCCCTCGCTGGAGGGACGCCGCATTCTGTTGGGTATCACGGGAAGCATAGCGGCCTACAAGGCTGCCGTGCTTTGTCGTTTGTTGAAGACGGCGGGCGCCGACGTGCGTGTCGTCATGACCCCGCTGGCCAAGCAGTTCATCACACCGCTGACCATGGCCACGCTCTCGAAGAATCCCATCCTCGTGGAGTTCTTCGACCCAGAGAACGGCGCCTGGAACTCCCACGTCTCCCTGGGCGAGTGGGCCGACTGCCTGCTGATCGCCCCCGCCACGGCCAATACGCTGGCCAAGATGCGCGGCGGCGTGGCCGACAACCTGCTGCTCACCACCTACCTTTCGGCCCGATGCCCCGTCGTCGTCGCTCCGGCCATGGACCTCGACATGTACGCCCACGCCGCCACGCAGGAGAACCTGCGCACGCTGGCCGACCGCGGCGTCAAAATCGTCGAACCGGCCGCCGGCGAACTTGCGAGCGGTCTGGTAGGCAAGGGGCGCATGGCCGAACCGGAAGAGATCACCGCTTACCTCGACAGTCTCTTCGCCCGCCGCGAAAAAAAAAAGACGCTCCAAGGTAAGCGTTTCGTCGTGACGGCCGGCGCCACCATCGAACCCATCGACCCGGTGCGCTACATCACCAACCACTCCTCGGGCAAGATGGGCTACGCCATCGCCGAAGAGCTGGCCCGGCGCGGCGCCGAAGTCGTTCTTGTCAGCGGCCGCACCTCGCTGCCGGCCCCGGCAGGAGTCGAACGCCGCGACGTGCTCTCGGCCGACGAGATGTTCGATGCCACCACCGCAGCATTCGACCGGGCCGACGGAGCCGTCATGTGCGCCGCCGTTGCCGACTATACCCCCGCCGAGGTCTCCGCCACCAAGCTCAAGAAGGGCGACGGCGACCTGACCCTCGCTTTGCGCCGCACGCGCGACATCGCCGCCAGCCTGGGGGCCTGCAAAGGGAACCGCATCCTGGTGGGCTTCGCTCTGGAGACCGACCACGAAGCCGCCAACGCCCAGGCCAAGCTCTCCAAAAAGAACTTCGACTTCGTGGTGCTCAATTCGCTGCGCGACGCCGGCGCCGGCTTCCGCGGCGACACCAACAAGGTGACCTTCATCGACCGCTCCGGAAGCGAAGAGCTGCCGTTGATGACCAAGCACGACGTCGCCGCCCGCATCGTCGACAAAATCGAATCGCTGGCCGCCGAACGCTGACCGCCGGCAGGTCCGGAGCAATCCGGTTCGAAACAAACCCGTTCGGAGCAGGCAGGTCCGAAACCAGTCGGTCCGGAGCAGATAGATTCGGGACAAGCAAATCCGAAGCAAGCCGCCCCGACCGCCGCCCCAAGCCTCGTTCCGAGCAGCCGGAAGCCCCATACAAACCCCTGTGAATTTCGAATCGTGAATTCATAAAGCCTTCACTTCCCACCTTTCACTTTTCACCTTCCCGCAATGTTACGTCGTCTCACGGTTGAAAACTACGCACTGATCGATTCGCTCGCCCTGGAGCCCGACCCGCACCTCAACATCATCACGGGCGAGACCGGAGCCGGAAAATCGATTCTCCTGGGGGCGCTCGGGCTTCTGTTAGGGGCCCGGAGCGACGTTTCGGTCATCAAGGACGCTTCGCGCAACTGCGTGGTAGAGGGGACGTTCGACCTCACGGGCCGCGGTCTCGAAGCCTTCTTCGAGGAGAACGACCTCGACTACGCCCCGCTGACCACCCTCACGCGCGTGGTCACCCCCGCCGGCAAAAGCCGGTCGTTCGTCAACGACGTGCCCGTGCAGCTCACCGCCCTGCGCGAACTGGGCGCCCGGCTCATCGACATCCATTCGCAGCATCAGAACCTCATACTCTCGTCCGAGGAGTTCCGCATCTCCGCCCTCGACACCGTCGCCGGCAACAGCGAGCTCCAGGCGCAGTATGCCGCCCAATACAAGCTGTTCACCGAGTTGTCGCGCCGCCTTTCCGCCCTGCGCGAGGAGGCCGAAGAGGGACGCCGCAACGAGGAATGGCTCCGCTTCCAGACCGAGGAGCTGACGGCCGCCGGCCTGCAGGCCGGTGAGCAGGCCGAAATCGAAGAGGAACTGGCCGTGTTGGAGAACGCCGACCGTATCGGCGAGGCGCTCACCGGCCTGCGCAACGCCCTCGACACCGACGAAACCGGCGTCCTCTCGCAGTTGAAAACCGCCGAAACGGCCTTGGCCCATATCCAGGCCCATTATCCCGCAGCCGAAGAGTACGCCGCACGCATCCGTTCGGTCATGGAGGAGCTGAAGGACATCGACAGTTCGGCCGCCGCCGACAGCGAGCGCATCGACGCCGACCCGGCCCGCCTCGCCAAACTCTCGGGGCGCCTCGACACCCTCCTCTCCCTCCAGCAGAAACACCGCGCGGCCAACGAAGCGGAACTGATTGCCCTGCGCGACCGCTGTGCCGCACAGTTGGCCGCCATCGACCACGGCAGCGAAGAGATTGCCCGAACGGAAGCCGCCCTGCAGCAGGCGCAGGAGAAAGCCGCGAAACTGGCCGACAAGCTCCGCAAGGCCCGCGCAAAAGCCGCTCCCGTGTTCTCCGAGAGCGTCCGCTCTACGCTCGCCCGGCTGGGCATGCCCGACACCCTCTTCGAAATCGCCCTCATCCCCGCGGCGCTCGGCCGCTCGGGTGCCGACACGGTGCAATACCTCTTCACGGCCAACCGCGGCGCACAGCCCCGGCCCATCGAGAAAATCGCGTCGGGCGGCGAGCTGTCGCGCGTCATGCTGGCCCTCAAGGCATTGCTCGCCAACCGCATGCAGTTGCCGACCGTCATCTTCGACGAAATCGACACCGGCGTCTCGGGCCGCATCGCCGACGCCATGGGCGACATCATCGCGCAGCTCTCCGCCACCATGCAGGTCATCGACATCACCCACCTGCCACAGGTAGCTTCGAAAGGCTCGGCCCACTTCGTGGTCTCGAAATCCGACGGCCGCACCTCCGTCGCCCGCCTCTCGGACCAGGAGCGCATCGGCGAAATCGCCAAGATGCTCTCGGGCAGCACCGTCACCGACGCCGCCCTCCGCCAGGCACGCATCCTGCTCGGCATCTGACTTCGCCGGGTTTCCCCCCTTTCGCGTCCCCCCGAAATCCGTTGTCGAGACGCTTCATCCGGAACAGAGCAGCCGCCCGGAGTGGCACGGGCCACAGGTTCGTGCCAGCGCGGCATGCAGATTCAGCAATCCGCTGGCCGGTTCCGGTCCGGAATCGCCAGTTCTTCATCCCGGCATGCGCCGAAGCGCCCCGCCGGCCCCTCGGCGCATCCATTCCAGCGATTGCCATCGAGCGCCTGCTGCGGGCTACCGCCTCAATGCGTCGGGAGTCTTGACGAGTGTCGGCACAGAAGGCAACTATCCGTCTTCTTCGCCGAACATCTCCGGCAGCCAAAATGTCGGCATCATGAGTTTCACCGCAAGTCGCGTGAACCCGTTGAACAATGGCACACGTTCGTCGGCACGCTCCGTGCGCTGCGTCCAAGCATCTGCCGGCTGCCGCGTTCCGTTCGGCGCCGCATTCCGCCGAATACAGACAGAGCGCCCCGAAAGGCGCTCTGTTCGCTGTCATTGCCGATTCGGGCGGCGCCATCGTCGAACAATCGCCTCACCCTTGAAATAGATGACCAGCGAGCCCACAATCACCAGCATGCCCGCCACCGTGCTGAAATGGGGATATTCGCCGGGCAGCATGATCCAGCTCAGCACGGCCCCCAAAACGGGATTTATCAACCGGCACATATTGATGTCGCTGACCTTCGTTCCCGGGCTGCGCAGCGCCATGAACCAGAAGCTGAAGGCGAAAACCGAAATGAAGACCAGCACTCCGAGGCTGGCATAAAACCCCGCCGGCTTCGTCCAGAAAGGTTGAAAGCCCTCCGCCGCAACGCCCACACCGTAAATCAGCAGACCGCCGAAGAACATCTGTACGGCATTCAGGAAAACCGGGTCGACCCGGCCTTTCTCCTCCGAGACCGAAATCGCCGAATAGCCCTGGAACAGAATCGAGGCCAGCAGCAGAACGATGCCCCCGATGCTGCGCCAGTCGAGCGGAGCTCCGTCGCTCCCCGTGCCGATGATGAGCAGCAACCCCGCCAGGCTCACCAGCAGACTCACCGCCTTATAGCGGTTGAGCCGGTCGTTGCTGGCCGCCAGATGGGCCAGCAGCACGTTGATCAGCGGCGTGAGGCCCATCACAATCGAGCCGATGGCCCCGCTCACGAAGTCGACACCGAAATAAAAGGCCGTATAGCCCAAAAACATGTTCACAAGAATCAGGTTGCCGAACAGCCTGCGGTTCCGCATGATTTCGCGGCCCATGCCGCGGTGCCACGTCCAGGCAAAAAGAATGATGCCCACAATCGTAAAGCGCAGGCCTGCAAAATTCATCGGCGTGAAGCCGTAGCTCAGCCCCTGCTTGATGAACGGATTGACAATCGCCCACAGCACCGACGCCAGCACGGCATAGAGAATACCTTTCTTCATATTCGCTCGGATTTAGCCGCAAAAGTAGCAAAACCGGCCAGAAAACACAAAAAGAACAGGACGGATGCGCCGTATCGAAATACGTTACATCCGTCCCGTCCGGGATTGTTGCGGAAATATCCGCCTATGGGTCCGTTACATCATGCCGCCCATGCCGCCTGCGGGCATCGGGGGCATGGCGGGCTGCTCCGATTTCTTCTCGGCCAGCACGCACTCCGTGGTGAGGAACATCGACGCGATCGACGCCGCGTTCTCCAAAGCCACGCGCGACACCTTGGTCGGGTCGATGATACCGGCTTTGAGCATATCCTCGTACTTGTCGTCGCGGGCGTTGTAGCCGAAGGCATCCTTGCCCTCGCGCACCTTGTTCACCACCACCGAACCTTCGCCGCCGGCATTGGCGACAATCTGGCGCAGCGGTTCTTCGATGGCACGCTTCACGATCTGAATACCCGTCGTCTGGTCGTCGTTGGCACCCTTCATGCCTTCCAGGGCCGCCGTAGCACGGATGTAGGCCACGCCGCCGCCCGGCACGATGCCCTCTTCGACAGCGGCACGCGTAGCGGCCAGCGCATCGTCGACACGGTCTTTCTTCTCTTTCATCTCCACCTCCGTCGCAGCACCGACATAGAGCACGGCCACACCGCCGGCCAGCTTGGCCAGACGTTCGTGGAGCTTCTCCTTGTCATAGTCCGACGTGGCTTTCTCGATCGAGGCACGAATCTGCGCCACACGGGCGGCGATCTCCTCTTTCTTGCCTGCGCCGTCGACGATGGTCGTGTTCTCCTTGTTGAGCGTCACCTTGTCGGCCGTACCGAGCATTTCGAGCGAAGCATCTTCGATCTTCATGCCCTTGTCGGTCGAAATCACGGTGGCACCCGTCAGCACGGCGATGTCTTCCAGCATCTCCTTGCGGCGGTCGCCGAATCCCGGAGCCTTGCAGGCGGCGATTTTCAGCGTGCCGCGCAGCTTGTTGACCACCAGGGCCGACAGCGCCTCGCCGTCGACATCCTCGGCAATGATGAGCAGCGAACGGCCGCTCTGAGCCACGGGCTCCAGCACGCCCATCAGCTCCTTCATCGTCGAAATCTTCTTGTCGGTAATCAGAATGTAAGGCTTTTCCAGCTGGGCCTCCATCTTCTCAGGGTCGGTAATGAAGTAGGCCGAGATGTAGCCGCGGTCGAACTGCATACCCTCGACCACTTCCACGTGCGTCTCGGTGCCCTTGGCCTCCTCGACGGTGATGACGCCCTCCTTGTTGACCTTCGACATCGCTTCGGCGATGAGTTTGCCGATGTTCTCGTCGTTGTTGGCCGAGATGGTCGCCACCTGTTCGATTTTGGCGAAGTCGGAGCCCACCTCCTGGCTCTGCTTGCGCAGCGACTCGACCACGGCCGTCACGGCCTTGTCGATACCGCGCTTCAGGTCCATCGGGTTGGCGCCGGCCGTCACGTTCTTCAAGCCCACGCCGATGATCGACTGGGCCAGCACGGTGGCCGTCGTCGTACCGTCGCCGGCATCGTCGTTGGTCTTCGAAGCCACCTCCTTGACCATCTGGGCGCCCATGTTGGCGAACGGGTCTTCCAGTTCCACCTCCTTGGCCACGCTCACACCGTCCTTGGTCACCTGCGGCGCACCGAACTTCTTGTCGATGATCACGTTGCGGCCCTTGGGACCGAGCGTCACCTTCACGGCGTTCGACAGCGCGTCGACACCCTCCTTGAGCAGTTCGCGCGCTTCGACGTTATATTTGATTTCCTTTGCCATAACTCACAATGTTAGATGATTGCCAAAATGTCGTTCTGTTTCATGATAAGGTAGTCCGTGCCGTCGACCCGGATTTCCTGGCCGGCATACTTGCCGTAGAGCACCTGGTCGCCCGCCTTCACCTCCATCTGCACGTCCTTGGTGCCGGGGCCTACGGCCACCACTTTGCCTGCCAGGGGTTTCTCCTTGGCCGTGTCGGGGATGATAAGGCCGCCGGCCGTCTTCTCTTCCGCAGGATTCGGCTGAATCAGCACGCGGTCCGATAAGGGTTTCACGTTCATGGTTTTTTCTGTTTATTGGTTTTACGATGTCGTTCGTACGTTTGCAACGCTCTATCCATCAATCGGTGTGCCAACCCGTTTTTGGCAGATTCCGCCTTCTTTTCGCTGACAAAGCTACAGACCCGACTGCCATTTTGTCACACTCCGCCTCTCCGGTTCGATTTTTCGGGCGTTTTATTTGGCAAAAGCAAAAAAGTGTATTACATTTGCATCCCGGTACGGCATACGGGCCGTACACACGGTGGATGTAGCTCAGTTGGTTAGAGCGTCGGATTGTGGTTCCGAAGGTCGAGGGTTCGAGCCCCTTCTTCCACCCTTTTTCGCAGGAGCAGGCGTCCTTTCGGCGGACGCTTTTTTCGTTGGCAGCGCCCGCCCTTGCAAATCACTGAAAACCACAAAAAAAACGGGGGGGGGTCCGCACCGGATTCTTTCCCGTTTTTCGGTTCGCGCCGCCCGGCGCCGATTCCGCCCCTCCGAGCCGATGCCATGAATCCGGATTCCCTCAGACTTTCCCTTTGCCTCTTCTTGTCGTTGTGCGTCAACGGCGTTTTCTCGCAGTCGCTCGTCCGCGCGACGGTGCAGGACCCCGGCGGTGCTCCCGTCGATTGCTTCAACGCATTGATTTTGTCGGCCGCCGATTCGGTCTTCATCGACGGCGCCGCATGTTTCAACGGCAACCTGTCGCTTCGTACAAAAGCCACGGGCAATGCGCTGTTGCGAATCACCGCCTTGGGATACGAAGACCTCACGCTGCCGCTGTCGTTGGTGTCCGGGCGGACGGAGGAGGTCGGTACGCTGACATTGACTCCGGCTGCCGAGGCTATCGACGAAGTGGTGGTCACGGCGCGCAAACCCGCCATCATCAGCAAGCCCGACCGAACCATCGTGCAGGTCGAGGGCAGTATCCTGAGCAGTGCGGCCGACGGGACGGAGATGCTCCGCAAGACTCCCGGAGTGTCGGTGGACCGCAACAACAACGTCGGCGTCTTCGGAAAGGGGGCCGCCGCCATCTACATCGACAACCGCCCCATGCGGTCGACGGCCGAGCTCAAAATGCTCAACCCACAGAACATCAAGAGCATCGAAATCATCGACAATCCCCCGGCCGCCTACGACGCCCAGGGCAACGCCGTCATCCTCATCCGCACCGTCAGGCCCGAGGACCATTATTCCGTCCGGCTCGGAGGGTCGCTCTCCCAGGCCCGGCGGACCAGCGCCGGCGGCTTCGCAGAGGGCCATTGGGCCAAAAACCGGTTCAGCGCCTCCCTGCATTACGCTTACGACGACGACCGCATCGAGAGCGGCGAATACGGATACATCTCGCCCGACGACATCTACCGGATTTTCCATAAAGCCAAAGAGCTTTTCCACGACCGCAGCCAGGAGGGTTACCTCTCCTTGTCCTACACTCCGTCACCGAACCACACCCTCGGGCTCCAGACCACGGGCTACCACTCCCGCGGCACCAGCGACGGCCGCAACCGCTCCTGGTCGGACGATCCGGCCTTGCAACCGTTCACCACTTTCTCGGACGAAAACAGCCGTTCGTGGCAAATCGGGCAGTCGCTCTACTATGATTGGCAGATAGACACCTTGGGCCAGTCGCTCGCCATCGTGGGCGATTACTTCCGCTCCGACAGCAAAAGCATCCATCCCTATTATAACGTGCCGGAAGGCGCGCCCGTTCCGGAAACGCCGTTCGTCAACACCAACGACAATGCCGGTGTCAGCAGCCTGCTTTCGGTCAGGGCCGACTACGGCAAGCCGATAGGCAAGGTCTGGCGGGTCGAGACCGGCATGAAATATTATCGCATCGAAACCGACAACAGCACCGTCCAGACCGGCAGCACCAATTCGGTGCAAAATTACAACTCCACGGAGCGGAACCTTGCCGGTTATGTTTCGCTTTCGGCCCGCGTAAGCGACAAAATCGAGTTACGCGGCGGGCTGCGAACCGAGTACAACCGCCGGCAAGGACGCAACAACGGAGAGCAGTATGCCGACCGGTCGGCGCTCGACTGGTTCCCCAGCTTCCTTTTGAGGTACGACGCCTCCGACAACGTCGGCATCGGGCTCTCCTACACCAAACGCCTCAACCGGCCGTCGCTCTACGAACTCGACCCGACGCTGGTCAGCGCCGATTCGCTCATGACCCGCAAGGGAAATCCCGATCTCAAATCGGAGAAATCGCA
>JAIDUZ010000039.1:8524-14827 GCA_029059935.1 Alistipes sp. | reverse complement strand
CAACTGAGCTACATCGGCAGAATCAACCGTTTTGGATTGCAAAAGTAGGTATATTTTTTTTATCGCGCAAATTATTCCGCGACATTTTTTCTACTTTTTCATCTTTCTCAAAGAACCGGGTTCGCAACGCTCTTGTCGGAAGCGAAACCGGGTGCAAAGATAGGAATTTTTTCGAATACCGCAACAGGTTGTGCGAAAAATATCATCTGCCGGAACAAAGGTTGCCATTTTGCCCTGCAATACCATTCCGCACCTTATATATAAGGCCCCAAAATTTGGCTATCTCCGCCCGTTCGATTATCTTCGCAACATGACGATTCCGCTCTTCGATTCCTTTGCGCTCCGGCCTCTGCGGCCCGACGATGCCGGCGACATCTTCCGGGCCATCGACAGCCAGCGCACCTACCTCGGGGTATGGCTGCCTTTCGTAGCTCTCACACAGAGCGAAGAAGACAGCCGGGCATTCGTGACAGCCGCGTTGGCCGACTCCGGCCATCCGGTCTACACCTTGCGCGCCGACGGGCGTTTCGCCGGACTCATCGGGTTCAAGCCGGCCGATGCCGCCACCGGAACCATCGAAATCGGCTACTGGCTCCGCGAGGAGTTCCAACACCGCGGCATCATGACCGCCGCCGTCCGGACGCTCCTTCGCATTGCGTTCGAGGAGCTCGGCATGCGCCGCATCGAAATTCGCTGCGCCACGGGCAACCTCCCAAGCAATCGCATACCCCGACGGCTCGGCATGCGGCTCGACCGTGTGGAAACACAAGCCGAACAACTCTCCTCCGGCGAACGGGTCGACCTCAACGTCTACGTTTCCGAGAAATGACCTCCAAGCGCCGGCCCATCTGCCCGGCCCGCCGTCATCCGTTCATCAACCGCTGCTCCCCGATGCACATAGATGCAAAAGCCCCCGCTTCGACGGGGGCTTCCTGCTGAACCGAATCTTATCGGCCCTATTTATAGCTGACAATAAGTATCTTCGACGACTCCCAGAACTTCGCCGGGTCGGTAATCACCAGTTTCTCGACCCGTCGGTCCGGTCCGGCCACCAATTCATAGCTGCCTTCGGGATGCCGCGTTACCACCGTCACGCGCTTGCCGCCCACCGGCACTTCCGACAGCAACCGCGCATCGACCTTCGTAAAACTCTCTATCGCACCGCTGCGGCCTACGGTCAGCGTACGGCCAACAAGCCCTTCCTTGTTGATTATCTGCGCATCGCGCAGTTCTTTCTCCGCACCGACGATATAATACACCGTATTCAGCCGGTTGTCGAGTTCGGAATTCTCCGAGTTCAGCACCGCCACTTCGGCATCACGGTCGGCCACCTGCGTCTCCAGCCGGACAATCCGTTCTTCGCGCTCGGCCAATTCCTCACGCAGCTCCTCCACTTCGGCCGTCTTCTCGGCCAGCCGGTCGTTCAGCCCCACGATGGTCTTTTCGAGCGCTTCAATCTTCACGTTCGCCTTGCGCAGCTGGCGCGATACGTTCTGCAGCGACGCAATCTTGGTCCGGTTCTCCTGCAACAGGCGATCGATAGCCTCGATGTCGCTGTTGATCTGTTCGATGGGACGGATGCCGCTCTCGGTGTTCTGCGGCACCGTAATGAGGTTCTCCCGCATCTTGATTTCCGAAAGATTGGCCATCACCGTGTTGATTTCCTCGAACACCAGGTTGATCAGCGAATCCTTTTCGTTCACCACATGCGTCAGCGAATCACGCTGATCCGCCATGTCGAGCACCACCTGTTTGCGGACACACGACGTCAGCACGCAAAGCGCCGCCGCCACTGCCACGAGATAATTTTTCATGTTTTGCATTTGCTTGGTCGAGGCAAAGATACATATTATTTGAATATCGGCATCCAAAAAAACGCTTCGCCGGAGAGGTTTCCGGCCGCACCGGACATCATTCGAATCAAATATCGTATCTTTGTCAAAAAACATCCCATGCCTTACATCTCTATCGAATGCGGTCCTCTGACCGCACCGCAGAAACAAGCTCTGATCGAACAAGTCACTTCGGCCGCCGCCGAGGCCACCTCCATCCCGAAGCAGTTCTTCATGGTCTGCGTCAAGGAAGTTCCCGACAGCGCCTTCGGCATCGGAGGCCGCACCATCGACCGCATCAAGGCCGAATACCGGACGGACAAACAGGCCCTGTAAAAAAGGAACGGGGCCGCACTCTCGTACAGCCCCGTTCTTGCATTCGCGAAATGACTACTTCGCGTTTTTCTTATCGTAGCGTTTTGCGTAACGGCTCATAAACTTATCGACGCGACCGGCGGTGTCAACCAACTTCATCTTGCCCGTGTAGAACGGGTGCGACGTGTTGGAGATTTCCATCTTATACACGGGATAGGTTTCGCCGTTCACTTCGATGGTCTCTTTTGTCGAAACGGCGGACCGACACAAAAACACGTGGTCGTTGGACATGTCCTTGAACGCCACCAAACGATAATCCTCCGGATGAATACCCTTTTTCATTGTCGTTTTTGTTTTTTGTTTGTGCTTAAGCGTGGCAAAGGTAATAAAAATTAAGCATTAAAAATTAAGAATCGAGAATTATTTTTCACCCGCACGCAAAAATACCGCAAGACCGCTTCCGTTCTCCTCTGCCATTCTGAGGGATGGAGCGACAACGAATCGCCCGACCAGCAGGACCCGGCAGCCGGCCCTCTCATCCATTCTTCCGGCCACACATCCTTTTTTCCGTCTCTCCCGCTTCGTTTATTTGCGCATTCCGGATTGTTTTGCTATCTTTGCGTCCGCTGTCGGGCACCGCGCCCGCGCAGGGGCCCATAGCTCAGTCGGTCAGAGCAGCGGACTCATAATCCGAAGGTCGTGGGATCATGCCCCTCTGGGCCCACAAAAGAGGTTGCGAATGTCGTGACCTCTTTTCTTTTGCCCATTCCGCATTGCGATGACAGCACAAAAAGGCAGGAATTCATTACCTTTGTACAAAACTTCATACCCATGACCATCGACTTATATGCTCTCACCTCGCAGCTGCACGACCAGCAGGCACTCGACACGGCATCCAACGAATTCCTTGCAGCCATCAGAAACGAGCTGACAACCAAGGACAAGACATACGACCTGGCCTTCAAAGGCTCCGATTTCAGCAGTTTCGGCACCGGAGACCTCGACGTCATCTACATCCGCACCGGAGGCACGGAAGGTCTTTTCAAAGAAGTTTTCGGACGTGTGAGCCGGACACCCGACGGCAGGACCCGGCCCGTGCGGCTCCTTACCTCCGGCAAAAGCAACTCGCTGGCCGCCTCGATGGAGATACTCTCGTTCCTGCGCCAGCATGGCTGCCCCGGCGAAATCATCCACGGCAGCAACCGCTACATTGCCGAACGGCTGGCACTCCTCGCTGAAGTGGAGACGGCACGCAAGAAACTCGCCGGCATGCGGCTGGGCGTCATCGGACAACCATCCGACTGGCTGATTTCGAGCCGGGCCGACCATGAAGAAGTGCGCAGAAAATCGGGAATGGAAATCGTCGACATTCCGATTTCGGAACTAATCGCAGAGAGCGAAAAAGACGAATTCCCGCGCAACGCCCTTGTCGAGGCTCTGCTTGCCGACGCCGGCACGCTTCCCGAAAAGGTCAGAGCCTACTGGGACGGAGCGTTACGCATCTACGGCGGACTGACGCGAATCGTCGAGAAATACCGGCTCGGCGGACTGACGCTCCGCTGCTTCGATCTGCTCGACGCCCTGGGAAATACCGGCTGCCTGGCCCTTGCCATCCTCAATGCCGAAGGTATTCCGTCCAGCTGCGAGGGCGACGTTCCCGCCCTGCTGACCATGGCCGTCGCGCAGGCTCTGACCGGCACTTCCGGATTCCAGGCCAACCCCTCGCAAATCGACCCTGAAAGCGGCGAAGTGCTCTTCGCCCACTGCACCGTGCCGCTCGACATGCTGCGAAGCCGCACCTACGACACCCATTTCGAATCGGGCATCGGCGTAGCCATCCACGGAGAACTGCCCGAAGGCGACGTTACCGTATTCAAACTCTCCGGCGACCTGTCGCGCAGCTGCATGGCCGAAGCCTCGCTGCTCCGGAATCAGTACAAGCCGGACCTGTGCCGTACGCAGGTCGTCCTCCGAACATCGGGTCTTGCGGATTATTTTCTTACCGACCCCATCGGCAACCACCACATCATCTTATCCGGCCGCCGCAAGCGACTTCTCGAAGCGTTCCTTGCCAGTCTCGACTGACGTAAATTTTCAGCGCCGGCTACGATTTGTATCGAAAAATTGCTACCTTTGCACAACGAAAAAAACGCACATTTATGGAATTCGAAGGAACCGTTTACAAAATAATGCCCGTGACCAAGGGCACGTCGGCGCGCGGCGAATGGCAGCGCCAGGACGTCGTTTTCGAATACAACGACGGCGGCCAGTTCTCGCGCAAGATATGCGTGACGTTCTTCAACCGGCCCGACGATGCGGCCAAACTGCGCGAAGGCGCCAGCTACAACGTCTCGGTCAACGTCGAGTCGCGCGAATACAACGGCCGCTGGTACACCGACATCCGCGCATGGCGGCTCCAGCCCAAGCAGACCGAAGCCCCTGCGGCTCCGATGCCCGACAACATGCCGCCCCTGCCCGAAGAGCCCTCCTATGCTTCGGCTCCCGCGGCAGAAGTCGACGACCTGCCGTTCTGACGTCTCGGAGAGGAGGGAAGGGCACAAGGGCCCGGCCGTACTACCGCCCCGAAAAAAGCCTTCGGACTTTGAAGTCCGAAGGCTTTTTATTGAACGGCAAAGAACGGGTCCGATGTCGAAAATGCGGCCCAAACGCAGACGACCCGTATAGTGACCTTCACCATGTCTCGGGACTCCGGTTTCAGATAAAGGTCCCGACCTTGCCGCTTCTGTACAGCATGCAGAAACAGTGCCGGCAAAACATCCGGATTCGGAGCGAACACGACAGCGAAACAGCCGAACGGATTTCCCTCGGGACCGCCGCACACGGCTTACAACATCGCCAAACCGCAGCCGCCCGGTCCCCAGCACAGCGGCCCAACGTCTGGCAATCCGCACAAAAAAGCCGCCCTTTTCGGGGCGGCTTTTTCTTCGGCAGGACTTCCCTTACTCGGCGTCCTCAACAGTCGTATCCTCCGGATCTGCCCCGATGACAGGCGGGACGTAGCGGGTCACATCGATCAGCTCCACTTCGAACTCCAGAGCCTCGTTGGGAGCGATATTCTGAGTGCCGCGGGCACCGTAAGCCAGTTCGGAAGGAATCCACAGCGTAATCTTGCCGCCCTTGCCTACCAGCTGCATGCCTTCGGTCCAACCCTGAATCACCTGGTTGAGCTGGAACTCGGCAGGATTGTTCTCGTTGTAGGTGTCGGGATAATACTGCTTCAACATCTCCTGCTGTTCCTTCGGACGATTCTCGAAAATCGAGCTGTCGAAGACGCGGCCCGAACGCAGACGACCCGTATAGTGCACTTTCACCATGTCGCGGGGTTCCGGTTTCAGATAAGGGTCGCCGGCCTTGTCGATTCTGTAGAGCAGGCCCGATTCGGTCTTCTCCACACCCCGTTTGCCGGCGATTTTCTCCAGCCATGCCTCCGATGCTTCGGCGTTCCGCTTCGGCATCACATCGCGGAAATAGTAATCAAGATAGGTGATCACCTCGTCGCGCTCCATCTTGGAGGCGTCGCTGCGGACATCCTCCATGGCCTGGAGCACCCAGCTCACCTGCAAGGGGAGGTCGAAGTTGCGCAGTGCGCAGCCGATGTCGGTTCCGAAAGCCTCGGAGATTTCCTTGCGCTCCTTGTCGTTTTCGAACATCTCCGGAGCAGGACCGTACTCCACTTCGGTCGAGTCGCCGTTGGCCCAGCGAAGGCTGTCGGCCTGGGCGCGCTTGAGCGCAATCTCCTGCGAACGCTTGCCGGCCTTTTCATAGCTGAAATACTCGCGCAGCAGCTTGTCGGCTTCGGTGCGCGACATCATCTCCTTGCCGAGCAGGGCTTTCTTGAGCGCCTTGTCCAGCACCTCGGTATCGAAAGGAATGTGCGACATCTGGGCGGAGATGCCAAGAGCGTAGTTCGCGCCCATGGCATACGACAGCGAGTCGAACTCCGACAGGTCGCCCATGCGGATTTCCGATTTCGGGGCATTGCCGCCGCAGCCGACCAGCGTCATCGCGGCGCAGAGCGTCGCAAAAAGAATCTTTTTCATTGTCTTATTGTCTTTTGAATGCTTTTTCCGTTTGCGGGGCAAAGATAGTGCAAGCCGAGAGCAAAAGCAAATTTATTTGCGTTTTGCCAAGGCGC
>JAIDUZ010000039.1:0-8424 GCA_029059935.1 Alistipes sp. | reverse complement strand
AGCCTATCTAAACCGGGAAGCAATTCCCGGTAAAGTGCAAGCCGAGCGGAATGCCAAATTTATTTGTGCATTCCCGAGGCGCAGCCTATCCAAGCGCTTGCGCAAAGTAGTGCAAGCCGAGAGCAAAAGCAAATTTATTTGCGTTTTGCCAAGGCGCAGCCTATCTAAACCGGGAAGCAATTCCCGGTAAAGTGCAAGCCGAGCGGAATGCCAAATTTATTTGTGCATTCCCGAAACCCGGGCTGTGCTCCGGCATGCAGAATGCGGGCACGGTCCGAATTCCAACGGCCCGTGCCCGCAATATTATCTTCGATTCGAGAACTTCACCACGTCGACCACTTCCATCTCGTAGTGGAGCGTTGCGTTGGGGCCTATGCCCCACTCGGCCCTGCCGTCGGCCCCGTAGGCCGCAGCCGAGGGCAACCACGCATCGATACGGCCCCCCTTGCCTACCAGTTTCAGCATTTCGCGCTCGCCCCGACGCAAATCGCCCAAGGCGCTGCGGAGCGTGTCGCCGCGGTCGTAGGAGGAGTATTTCACGGCTCCGTCCGCTGTGCGGATCACACAACGCACCGCCACCGTATCGCGGTCAGAAACTGGCACCAGATTCTGGTCGCCCACATCGGACACCGTGTAGGTCACGCCCGAAGTCGTGCGCGCATAGGAGCGGTTCGACTTGGCGATGTCGGCCAGGAAACGTTCTTCGTAGGCACGGGCTTTCTCCGGCAGCGTATAATTCATGTAACGCAGATAGTAATCGCGTGCTTCGTCCGTCGTCAGCTTCGTGCCGCCGCCGACCGCGTCGCGGATGCCTTCGCACACGGCCGCCGCATTGATCGTCGAATCCATCTTCAGCAGATTCATGCCAATGTTCATGCCGAGCACATAGGCCACCGAATCGGTGTCGCTTCGGAGTTTCGCACTGCTGCCGCCCTTTTTGGAGCATGCGGCTGCCGCCGCCAGCGCCGCCGCCAGCACAACGAGGGTTCGGAATCGTATCATCGGGGTTGTTTTTTCGAGAAGAGCAGAATCAGCAGACTGCCCGCCACCGCAGCGGCCGTCGAGCCCATCAGAATGGCGATTTTGCCGCGGTCGATGAGTCCCGCATCCGTATAGGCCAGCGAATCCACGAAAAGCGACATCGTGAAGCCGATACCGCCCAGGCAGGCCACAGCCAGCAGCATGCGCCACGTCGCCCCTTCGGGCATCACGGCCAGTTTCGACTTCACGGCCAGCCAGCTCGCAGCGAAGATGCCCAACGGCTTGCCCGCCAGCAGGCCGAAGAATACGCCCATGCCCACCGAACCGATGTCGGAAGAATAGCGGAAAATGTTGACGTACTCCAGCGACGTAATTTCCACGCCCGCATTCGCAAGCGCAAAAATCGGCATGATGAGGAAGGTCACATAGGGCGTCAGCGCATGCTCCAGCCGATAGCTCATCGCCACCGAACGTTCGCCCAGCTGCGTCATCTGGCGCAGATAGAAACGCTGCTCTTCGTTGGGAAACTCTTCCGCCGAATCCTCCACCGCCAGCAGACGGTCTTTCAGCCAGCGCATCTTATGGACGAAATATTCCTTGCTGTAACGCGGCTCCATGGGGATAAGCAGCGCCATGGCTACGCCCGACAAGGTTGCGTGGATGCCCGAGTAGTAGAACAGTCCCCACACCACCACGGCAGGTACCAGATAGAAGAACAGACGTTTTTCGCCCATCCGGTGCATCAGATAGACGCCCGCCATCACCAGCAGCGCAATCAGCAGGAGTCCCAGCTGCAGCTCGCCGCCGTAGAAGAACGCGATGACCAGGATGGCTCCCAGGTCGTCGGCGATGGCCAGCGCCGTCAGAAAGATTTTCAGCGACACCGGCACCCGGTCGCCCAGCATCGAGAGGATGCCCACGGCGAAAGCGATGTCGGTGGCCGTGGGAATACCCCAGCCGTTGGCCGCGAGCGTGCCATGGTTGAAGAGCAGGAAGATAAGCGCCGGAGCCAGCATGCCGCCCGCAGCGGCCACCACCGGAAGAATGGCCTTGCGCATCGACGAAAGCTGCCCGTTGACCACTTCGCGCTTGATTTCCAGACCCACCGTGAAGAAGAAGATCACCATCAGGCAGTCGTTGACGAACTTCTCCACCGTCATCCCGACCGGAAAGGCCCAGTCGATGGCTCCGCTCGGCGAATGCACGACCAGCGAAAGGTCGGTCTCCAGGAAATTGTGGTAGAATTCTTTGGTTGCGGGCAGGTTGGCCAGCAGCATGGCGACCGCCACGCACGCCAGCAGCACCACGCCGCCGGCCCAGGGGGCCTCCATGAAACCGCGGCGGCGCAGCGACATTTCATGGCTGCTGCGCACCCACCGATACATTGAAAAGAGACGCATGAATTTGTTATTGTTTTTGGTTTTCATTCTGTTTCAGCGCCATGCCGCAGAGTTTCCACAGCACGCGGGCGCCCGTGATGGCGTCGGTCCTCTCCTCCGGCGAGGGCGCCACCTCCACCACGTCGAAGCCGATGATTCTGCGGCCCGAACGGACCACGGCGTCCACCAACCACATGGCCTTGTTGAAGGTCAGACCGCCCGAGACCGGCGTACCGGTACGGGGGCAGTTCTCGAAAGAGAGGCCGTCGATGTCGAAGCTCACGTAGACCTCGTCGGGCAGCGCAGCGACCACCTTGCGGCACTGTTCGTCCCACGTCTCGCCGCGGAACTCGGCAGCCGCCAGCGCCAGGTCCTCGAAACTCTCCACGCGGTCCGAGGCCGCCGCCAGTTCCATCTCCCCGCGGCTGTAGTCGCGCACGGCCACCTGCACGATTTTCCCCACCTGCGGTATGTCGCGCAGGACATTGTACATGATCGAGGCGTGCGAAAACTCGAATCCTTCGTAAGCCTCCCGCAGGTCGCGGTGGGCGTCGACATGGAGAATCCCGAACCGTTCGTGGCGTTCGGCCAGCGCCCGGAGCAAACCGTAGGGCGTCGAGTGGTCGCCGCCCACCAGTCCCACCAGTTTGCCCATGCCGAGCCAGTGGCGGGCCTGCTCCAGCACGTTGGCGTTCATTGCCGCACACCCTTCGTTCACACGGCGTATCTTGCGCTCGATGCTCTCGTCGGCCGGCGAACCTCCCTGTTCAAGATGACGGATCACCTTCACCGCATCGGCCCGCAACCGCTGCGACTCCTCCTGCAACGAATAGTCGACGTCGGCCGTCGCGATGCCCCGGCGCCAGGCGTCGGGCGAAAGGGGGTCGTAGAAATCCAGCTGCGTCGAGGCCTCGATGATGGCGTCGGGCCCGTAGGCCGTACCGGCGCCATAGGAGACCGTCACGTCCCAGGGCGCCGAAATCAGCACCAGCGCCGCCTCTTCGGGCGTAAAGGGCAATCCGAAGTAGGTGCCGTTGTCGACACCCACTCCGTCGGGATCGAAAAGATGCAAAGACGTCTCCATCACATAATATTAATATGGCGACCCGGACGCATTCCGGCCGGGGCACAATGCCAAAAAAGCGGTTAAAGGTACGAATAAGCGAGGGCAAAAGCAAGCTTGTTTGCTTTTTGCCGAGCGGAAGTACCTAAGGCGAAGCCAACGTACGAATAAGCAGGAACAAAAGCAAGCTCGCCTGTATTTTGCCAAGCAGAAATACCTAAGGCGAAGTCAAAGATACGCATTTTTTGTTTTTTTTCTATCTTTGGCCCGATAATGAAAAGTTCCGTTCGCAAAATCAACATCGTTGCCGACAGCGCCATCCCGTTCTTGCGCGGAGTCCTCGAACCCTGGGCCGAGGTCCGCTATCTTCCGGGCACTGCCATCGCTCCCGAAGACGTCCGCCGGGCCGACGCACTGATCGTCCGCACCCGCACCCGCTGCGACGAACGCCTGCTCGCCGGTTCGAGCGTCCGGCTCGTCGCCACCGCCACCATCGGATTCGACCACATCGACACAGCCTGGTGCGCCGCCCATGGCATCCGCGTTGCCACGGCCGCCGGCTGCAACGCCCGGGGCGTCCTCCAGTGGGTCGCCGCCCTGCTGGCCCATCTCTCCCGCACGCAGGGATGGACACCCGCCGACAAAACGCTGGGCATCGTCGGCGTGGGACACGTGGGTTCGCTCGTGCGGCAATACGCCGCCGCATGGGGGTTCCGCGTCCTCTGCTGCGACCCTCCGCGCGAAGCCCGCGAACCGGACGGCGGGTTCCTGCCGCTCGGCACGGTCGCCCGCGAAGCCGACCTGCTTACGTTCCATGTTCCTTTGGACGCCTCCACCCGCCATATGGCCGACGCCGCGCTTTTCCGCACCATGAAGCCCGGCGCCACGCTCATCAACTCCTCGCGCGGCGAGGTCGTCGACACGCAGGCTCTTCTGGCCAGCGGTCTTGACTGCGCCCTCGATGTCTGGGAACATGAACCGCATCCCGACCCCGAACTGCTTCGCCGGGCCCTTGTCGCGACGCCCCACATCGCCGGTTACTCCGAGCAAGGCAAGGCCATGGCCACCGCCCTGGCCGTACGGGCCGCAGCCGAGGTTTTCGGGCTGCCGCTCGATGCATGGTACCCGCCCGCAGCCGCACCATCGGCTCCCCGCGCCATCGCGTGGTCCGAACTTTGCGCCACCATCGGCGGAGCCTTCGACATCGAGGCCGAAAGCCTGCGACTGAAGAACGCACCCGGCGACTTCGAGCGCATCCGCGACGGATATGCCTTCCGGCACGAATATTTTTAACTCTCCAGGCAGCTTTCCGGACCCGGAGTGACGGCGGCCACGGCTGCCGTCAGCGAGGTCGGGCAGATTCAGCAATCCCCGGCCTAAGAGGCCGGTTTTAGAAAAGGGTCTTTCAAAAAACCGAGGGTCGGTGTACACATCAGTCTGACGGGAAGTGATTGAATGAATAATTAAGAATGAATAGTGAATAATTTTACGGTGCAACTCATTATTCATTATTAACTATTCCTTATTCATTAAGAAGTTCCCTTTCCGTTATTCATTCCAGCGATTGCTATCGAACGCCTGCTGCGGGCTACCGCCACTACGCGACGGGAGCCTACACGCCCGACGGCTACGGCGACTACTGGAGTTCCTCGCCAGCCCCCTCCGGCGACAACCGGGCGGGCTACCTGGCGTTCAATTCCGCCAACGTCAATCCGCTGAACACTTACCAACGGGCCTGCGGCTTCCCCGTGCGCTGCGTCCAGCATCTGCCGGCTGCCTTTGCGTCCCGCCGGGAGAGGGTCCGGAAGCATCCACAACCCATTTCCGGACCGGCGGGCCGGGCCGAGCACCATTTTTGATGCCCGATGTTTCTTTTTTGATTCATAATTCTTACTTTTGCGCCCGTTATGTATCGTCGGCTTATCAGACCCACCCTCTTCACGCTCCGCATCGAACGGACGCACCGCGCCATCCTTTGGCTGCTGCGGCTCGTCGGATGGCTGCCGGGCGGACACTGGCTGCTGGAGCGGTGTTTCGCCGTGCGGCATCCGGTGCTCGAACGCGAAGTCTTCGGAGTGCGGTTCCCCAACCCTGTCGGGCTGGCCGCAGGCATCGACCGCAACGGCGAGGCCGTCCGCGAACTGGCCGCCGCCGGATTCGGATTCGTGGAGGTCGGCACGCTCACGCCTCTGCCCCAGCCGGGCAACCCGCGCCCCCGCATCTTCCGGCTGCCCGACGACCGGGCCGTCGTCCACCGCACGGGCCGCCCCAACCGCGGACTCGAAGCCGCCATCCGCCGCCTGCGCAAGCCCCGTCGCGGCGTCATCGTGGGGTGCAACATCGGCAAAAACACCTCCTCAGCGCCCGAAGAAGCCGTTGCCGACTACCTCAAGCTTTTCCGCAACCTCTACCAGTACGTCGATTATTTTACCGTCACCACCGAGTGCGACTGCGCCGACTATACCCGCGAGGAGATTCTCGGCATCCTCAATCCGCTCTTCGACTTCCGGCGCGGCCAGAACCACTACCGGCCCATCATGTTCAAGGTCTCGCCCGACATGACCGACGAAACGATCGACCTGGTCACCGACATCCTTATCGACACCCCGCTCGACGGCATCGTCGCCACCGCCGGCACCCGTTCCCGCGAAGGGCTGAAGTCCGATTCCGCCGTCATCGACCGGATCGGCAGCGGCGTGCTCTCCGGCGAACCGCTCACGCGCCGCGCCATCGGCATCGTGCGGCGCATCCACACCCGTTCGGGCGGCAACTACCCCATCATCGGCGTGGGCGGCGTGATGAGCGCCGACGATGCCCGGGCCATGTTCGAAGCCGGGGCCGACCTCATCCAACTCTGCACCGGACTCATCTACGAAGGCCCCCGGCTCGTACGCGACATCTGCCGGGCTCTGATTGCCGATGCCGAAGCGGCCGCCACCCAAGAAGAGACGGCCGCGGAGAACCCCGAATCCTAAAAATCGCCCCATGAACGCCTCCATCATCACGATCGGCGATGAAATCCTCATCGGCCAGATCGTCGACACCAATTCGGCTGCCATCGCCCGCCATCTCAACGGCGCCGGCATCGTCGTGCGCGAAAAGGTCTCCATCGGCGACGACCGGGAACAGATCGTCGCAACGCTCCGCCGCGCCCTCACGGAATCGCAAGTCGTCGTCATCACTGGCGGCCTCGGCCCCACCAAGGACGACATCACCAAGAAGACCCTGGCCGAACTCTTCGGCAGCGAACTGGTCAACGACCCCACCGTCGCCGCACACGTCGAACGCATGCTTGCCGAGCGCGGCATCGCATTCAACGAACTCAACCGCTCGCAGGCCCTCGTACCGGCCTGCTGCACGGTCCTGTTCAACGCCCACGGCACGGCCCCCGGCATGTGGTTCGAACACGAAGGACGGGTGGTCGTCTCGCTGCCAGGCGTGCCGTTCGAGATGGAGCATCTGATGCAGGACGAAGTGATGCCGCGTCTCAAAGCCCGCTTTGCGCTTAAACAGATCGTCCACCGCACGCTCATCACGTCGGGACTCGCCGAATCGATGCTCGCCGAACGTATCGAAGCGTGGGAAAACGCCCTGCCGCCCTATCTCAAACTTGCCTACCTGCCCAATCCCGGCACCGTGCGGCTGCGACTCTCGGCCTACGAAGTCGAGGGCGAAAGCGTCTCGCAGGAGATCGAACGCCGGTTCGCAGCGCTCCGCACGCTGATTCCCGAACATGTGGTCGGATTCGAAACGGCCACGCTCCAGGAACTGGTACACGACATGCTGACCGAACGCCGGCAGACGCTCGCCACGGCCGAAAGCTGCACCGGAGGCACCATCGCCTCACGGTTCACGACCATACCCGGTGCCTCGGCCTACTTCCGCTGCGGCGTAGTCAGCTACAGCAACGAAGCGAAAGCCGACGTACTGGGTGTCGACCCGGCGACTATCGAACGCTTCGGGGCCGTCAGCGAACAGGTCGCCCGCCAAATGGCCGAAGGAGCGCGCCGCATCGCCGGTGCCGACTACGCCGTGGCGACCACCGGCATTGCCGGACCGGCGGGAGGCTCGGACGAAAAACCGGTCGGCACGGTCTGGATTGCCGTGGCCGCGCCCCGCGGCACGGTTGCCGTGCGCAAGCAATGCGGCACCGACCGCGGACAAATCATCGACCGGGCTTCGTCGCAGGCCATCGCACTGCTGAGGGAGCAGATTGCGAAGGATTCCTGACTCCTGCCCGAGTGCCCGACGCTTCGCAGACCCGGGCGGCGGAGATTTCGCGACGGAATCCGGCGCCGGGAAAAATTGAAGATTCCAAATTTTTGCCTTTTCCCGAAAAAAGCGTATATTTGCATCCCGTTTCATGCGGGAACAAACCATAAATCGAACGACAAATGAAAGTTTGCGAAATCACAGGCAAGACGGCGATGACGGGCAACAACGTCTCGCACTCGCACCACAAGACCAAGCGCAAATTCAGTCCCAATCTGAAAACCAAGCGCTTCTGGTCGGAGCAGGAGGGCCGCTGGATTACCCTCAAGGTAACGGCCGCCGGCATGAAAACCATCAACAAGAAAGGCTTGGAGGTCGCTCTCCGCGAAGCCGCAGCCCCCAAAACCGTTTACTAAAAACTCCCTGTCACAATGGCTAAGAAAGGCAACAGAGTTCAGGTCATCCTCGAATGCACCGAACAGAAAGAGAGCGGTGTAGCCGGCATGTCGCGTTACATCACCACCAAGAACAAGAAGAACACCCCCGACCGTCTGGAGCGCCGCAAGTACAACCCGTTCCTCAAGCGTGTCACCGTTCACCGTGAAATCAAATAGTTTTAGAACGCCATGGCAAAGAAAGTAGTCGCAACACTGAAGACCGGCACGGGCAAGAACTTCACCAAGTGCATCAAGATGGTCAAATCGGAAAAGACCGGTGCCTACATGTTCAAGGAGGGTATCGTTCCCAACGACCAGGTCAAGGATTTCTTCGCAGAAGAGAAGAAATAGT
>JAIDUZ010000038.1 GCA_029059935.1 Alistipes sp. | reverse complement strand
GTGCTTGTTGGCGTCTCCTTGTTACAAGGTGTGTTCAGATTAACTGCGCTTCGCTTGTTTTCCTCCTCCTTGCGAGGCATAGTCCGCAAGCGGCCTCTGAGCTCGCTGCGTTCGTCGGTTGCTGCGTCGGACGGAAAGGCTCTTCGGGGGCGGCTGCGGGGGTCGCACCTTTGGTGCGAGCCGCCCCCGAGGAAAAAACAAAGATTCGGGAATGTCAGCGGAAGTGACACGATAAATTCTTTGGGGCGGCGGTTCTTGACGCGCGGTCGGGATGACGCCCCGTTAAGAACGGGGTTTTATTATAGATTTTTCGCAACAAATTACCTTGGAATGAAAAAGCAGACAGGGAGAGAGGTCGGGAGGACGACGGACGAAAAAAGCCGGAACCTTTCGAGGTTCCGGCTTCTCTAACGGAAGAGTGGCTTATTCGCCGAGCGCGAAGCGCTTGTAAGCGACGACCGTAGCCTCCTTGTTGGCCTTGCGGATGAAGTCGGCGATGGTCTCCTTCTCGCCGACGACGCACTGGTTCAACAAAGTATTCTCCTCGAAGAACTTGCGCATCTTACCCTCGGCGATCTTTTCGAGAATCTCGTCGGGCTTGTTGGCGTTCTTGGGGTCCTGCTTCATGGCCTCGACGGCGATCTGACGCTCGTGAGCCACGACATCGGCGGGACAGTCGGCCACGTCAATCGAGATAGGCGCCATGGCGGTAGCCTGCATGGCTACGGCGTGAGCGGTCTCGGCGGGAACCTCCACATTGAAACCGAGGACGGTGCCCAACTTCTTGTTGAAGTGGACGTAAGCGGCGCAGTAGGGAGCCTCGATGCGGGCGTAGTAAGCCAGTTCGATCTTCTCGCCGGTCTGACCCGATTTCTCGGTCACCATCTCCTCGACGGTGTGGCCCTCGGCGTTCTTGGTGGCGAGCAACGCATCGCGGTCGGCAGCGTCGGCAGCGACGGCGATCTCCAACATGGCGTTGGCCGAAGCAGTATACTCGGCGTTCTGGGCCACGAAGTCGGTCTCGCAAGCCAGGCAGAGGATATAGGCCTTGCTACCCACGATTTTCGTCACGACGACGCCCTCGGTAGCGGTGCGGTCGGCACGCTTGGCGACGACGAGCTTGCCCTTCTCGCGGATAATATCCTGCGCGCGGTTGTAATCGCCCTCCGCCTCGATCAGTGCCTTCTTGCAATCCATCATGCCGGCACCGGTCATCTTGCGGAGCTTCATTACATCAGCAGCTTTGATTTCCATAGTGATTTGAATTTTACGATTCTACGTTCAATTATCATGCAGTTTTCCCGCCCCGGTGAAATCCGTCGTCAGCGACGGCCCCGGACGAATCCGAGGGCCGCACCCGGCAACGGACTCCGCATCCGAATCCGGGAAAACCTGCTCCAATTTACTCCTCCGAAGTCTCGGCGGCAGCGGGCTCCTCGCTGGGAGTTTCGACGGCGGCGACGACCTCCTTGACGGCCTCCTCCTCGGCATCGACGGAAGCCTTCACGGCCTTCTTGATGCGGGGCTTGGCCTCCTTCTTGGCACCTTCGCCGACAGCCTCGGCCTCCTGGGACTCCTTCTCCTTTTCGAGCTTGCGCTCCTCAAGGCCCTCGGCGACAGCGGCGCACATGGCCTCTACGACCACGGCGATCGACTTGGTAGCATCGTCATTTGCAGGGATAACGTAATCAATGTCGGTCGGATCACAACAAGTATCTACCATTGCAAATACGGGGATGCTCAGACGCTTGGCCTCCTTGACGGCGTTGGCCTCCTTCTGAACGTCGACGACGAACAGAGCGGCGGGCAGACGCGTGAGGTCGGCGATGGAGCCGAGGTTCTTTTCGAGCTTCGCACGCTGGCGTGCGATCTGGAGCTTCTCGCGCTTGGAGAAGTTATCGAACGTACCGTCGGCGGTCATCTTGTCGATGGTCGCCATCTTCTTGACGGCTTTACGTATGGTGGGGAAGTTGGTGAGCATACCGCCGGCCCAACGCTCGGTGACGTAGGGCATGCCGACGGCTGCGACCTTTTCGGCAACGATTTCCTTGGCCTGTTTCTTGGTGGCGACGAACAGCACGCGGCGACCGCTCTTGGCGATCTGCTTGATGGCTGCGGCGGCCTCATCGATCTTCAAGACGGTCTTGTGCAGGTCGATGATGTGGATGCCGTTCTTCTCCATGAAGATGTAGGGAGCCATTTTGGGGTTCCACTTACGCTTCAGGTGACCGAAGTGTGCGCCGGCCTCCAACAAAGTATTGAAATCTGTACGTGACATGTTGATTCTTTGTTTGTTAAAAAATTAACTCTCTTTACTGCAACTCCCGGAAGTAACGGTCCCGAAGGCCCGGTCTCCGGAGTTTTCCGCGGCGCGGCAACCCGACGGTAGTACCTATATATAATAAGGACGGATTCTTCGCATGGCTCCGAATGCCCCCAGGTAATCCTCGCGGTTTGGAACCGACGCCGTGCCTGCCGAAATTCCGGTCGTACTAACGCTTGCTGAACTGGAACTTGCGACGTGCACCGGGCTGACCGGGCTTCTTACGCTCAACCTCGCGGGGATCGCGCGTGAGGAAACCTGCCTTCTTCAAGGTCGGGCGCATCTCGGCGTCGATCTCGCACAGCGCGCGAGCGATACCCAGACGAGCGGCCTCGGCCTGACCCTTGATGCCACCGCCATCGAGGTTGATGGTGATGTCGTAATTCTCGGCGGTGTTGGTAGCCAACAGGGGCTGCTTCACCTGGAACTGGAGAATTTCGAGCGGGAAATATGCGGCGAGTTCCTTGCGGTTGATTGTAATCTGACCCTTGCCCGGCTTCACGAATACGCGAGCCACAGCGGCCTTGCGACGACCTACGGTGTTTACAACTTCCATAACTCTTACTTGATCTCGTTCAACTTAATGCTCCTGGGGTTCTGTGCGGCATGCGGATGCTCGGCGCCGGCATAAACCTTCAGATTTTTCAACACGGCGGCACCGAGGCGCGTGCGGGGCAGCATGCCCTTGACGGCCTTCTCGACCAGGAAGGTCGGCTTCTTGGCCAGGTAATCGGCCGGGGTGGCGAAACGCTGACCGCCGGGATAACCCGTGTGACGCGTGTAGACCTTGTCGGTCATCTTCTTGCCCGTGAGCTTCACCTTCTCCGCATTGATGACGATGACGTAGTCACCGCAATCGACGTGGGGCGTGTAGCTGGGCTTGTTCTTGCCGCGGAGGATCTTGGCCACCTGCGAAGCAAGACGTCCCAATACCTCGTTCGTAGCATCGATCACCACCCACTCCTTGGAGACGGTCGAAGCATTGGCCGAGATAGTCTTGTAGCTTAATGAATCCACTGTTTTACGTTTAAATTTAACTTGTTTGTAATCCGTTGCCCGCATTTCGCGGGTGCGCAAAGGTACGAAAAAAAAATCACCCGGCAAACCACGGAATGAAAAATTACGGCCCCGGAGCGAAAAAAGTCGGAAAAAGAGCACGGACGGACGACTACCGAAGCCGGGAACGGGCGCGCATGCGCTTGATCCTGAAATTCTTCTCCTCGTCGCGGGCGAGCCTGCTATATGCCGGATCGTCGGGCAAGTAGAGAACGACGATCGAATCGCCCTTGCGGACGTCGACGAAATGCTGTCCCAAACGCTGGGAACCCTCGAAGATGCGGTCATCGACCGAAAAGCGATAATCGAGGTAATGAACCGATATTTTTACGCGCCGCGAAGAACGCCTGGTAATCCGCTCGGTACGATATTCAGTCTTGGTATAGACCCGTGTAACGACGCCGGTGGACTCGACGCCGGACACGCGGAAGCGGCGGTTCAACCGCAGACCGTGCGCGACGGAGACCCCGAGCCAGACGCCTAAGCCGACGAGAAGCCAACTAAAAACGAATTTCCACAGACGCGACCGCCCGAACTGACCGAACAAAGACATGAGAAACCGAAATTGAAAATTAAAGCAGGCGAAGCCCTGGCGGCTCCGACGAAAAAGGGGCGGATCGGAATCCGCCCCTTTTGAGAAAACGACAGATGCTAACCTAAGAACGAGAGCAAGATACCCGCAGCGACGGCCGAGCCGACGACGCCGGCGACGTTGGGTCCCATGGCGTGCATCAGAAGGTAGTTGGACGGATCGGCCTTCTGGCCCTCGGTCTGCGAGACGCGGGCCGCCATAGGCACGGCCGAAACGCCGGCGGAACCGATCAACGGATTGATCTTGTTGCCCTCCTTGCAGAAGAGGTTCATCAACTTAGCCAACAACAGACCGCCGGCGGTACCCATGCAGAAAGCGATGACGCCCAAGATGAGGATACCCAAGGTCTTGAAGTTCAAGAAAGCCTCGGCGGTAGCCGTAGCGCCGACGGTCAGACCGAGGAAGATGACGACGATATTCATCAACTCGTTCTGCACGGT
>JAIDUZ010000037.1 GCA_029059935.1 Alistipes sp. | reverse complement strand
CGGTACACCGTGTCCCACTTCTCGTATTTTTTGCGGCACATCTTCTTGAAGTAGGCGAGGAAGTCCCCGCGCATCTTGTCGTGGTCGAGAAAGTCGAATTTCTCGTTGATAAGCGAAGTGACGCGCAGACAGCGGATAGCCTCGGCCTTTTCGAGCATCTGGCGGTTGAAGTTGCGTTCAATGTCGTTGGCCGGCTTTGCATAGATGTAGATGCCGAGATATTCACGGCGTGTCATCTTCATCGTTTCGGGATTGCGGATTGCCGGATAGAAATCGAGATAGAGCGAGATTCGTCCATTGGTAATGGGGCGTCTCAAAAGTGAGACTGTCGTACAAGTGTGCTGATACATAAGATGTAAATTTTAGTTGTTTATATTTTGTTCGATTTTCTGATTGCAAAGGAGACGCTTTTCTGCGGTTCCTGCCGGTTATATCGCAGATAACTGCCGATAACCGGTCAATAACCGTAACCGTTGCTACAAAATGGGCGGTGCGAACAGGGCATCCAGTTCTTTCCTGGATATTTTCAGATAGCGTCCCTCCTGCACCTTCGGAATCTTGTGCCATTTGAGATAGTGATACAGCTGGTCGCGCGTCAGGCCGTATCGCTCCATCGCTTCGGCCGAGGTGTAGTATTCAGGCTCAGCCGGAGCTGCCAGCCCTTTTGCAGCATCGACGTGCTGCTTCGAGTAGAAGACTTCGTTCCGGACTTTCTTTTTGGGAATTTTGTATGTATAGACGAGGGAGTAGACCGCCGAGGATGTCATGCAGAACTTCTTTCGCATCTCCTCCGCCGTGTACCACTCGGTGATGCTTTCGTCGGACTGCTGACGGGCGAACACGGCATCGAAATGCTTTTTGCTCCACAGCGTCTTACCGCGCCGCATCACTTTGGGGATGTTCGCGTTCTTGCCGACCTTGAATATCCACGACAGACTTACCCCGAACTTTTCGCGCAACTCATCGTTGGTGTAGAACTCGGTAATCGGGACAGGGTCTTGCCGCAGCCGTTTTTGATAAGGCTTTGGTTCGTCGAAAAGTTTGTCAATATCCTTTCGGCGGATTAGGGTTTTGCCTTTGAGCTGGACGCCTGTCAGTGCACCGCTCCACATATATCGGTAGACTGTAACCCTGTCTATGCCGAGCAACTTGGCAACCTCCGACGGAGTTAGGTATTCAAGGTGTTTGACCTCCTCTGCCTGCTGCGCCTCTTTGTTGGCACACTCCTGCTCAAAAGTCTTGACTTTTTCATTACGTTTCCTGGCTTTATATGCCAGATTCGAGCAACGGTGGCTGCAATACTCCGTAGTGGTTTTGCGTGCGATAAATTCATTTCCGCACCAGCTGCATTTTTTCTTAACTTCAATGTTACTGCTCATGTCTTTTTTACGTTTAAATCATTGTTTATTTCTCCAAAACTGTTTCTTTGCGTTTCATCCTGTTGCACGGTGTTGCATTCGTGTAATACTTCGCTCCGCACAGAGTCCTCAGAACCGTCCGCGGTACGGGAGCGGTACGAGAATCGGCGCAAAAACACGCACAAACGGTCAGAACTGAGAGTGGCGGACAAAAATAAAAGCACTCGTACAGAGTGCTTTGCCTATGATATGTGATTTTTGTTAATCGTTAGTAATTTCCAATTACTTTCCGATGCAGAACTTGGAGAAGATGTTCTGAAGTATTTCGTCGGGGGTGATGGTGCCGTGGCCGGTGATGGTGCCGAGTGCGGCGGTGACCGACCGGACCTCTTCGGCGAGGAGGTCGGCGGGGAGCGAATCGAACATGGTCAGCGCCTGCGACAGAGCGTCGCGGGCCTGGGACAGAGCCTGGAAATGCCGGCTGTGGGAGACGACCGGGTCGCCGTGGAAAAGGGCGGAGGTGTCGACGCAGTCGCGCAGGGCACGGCACAGGGCGTCGGTTCCGATGCCGTTGCGGGCCGAGATACCGATGACCCCGTCGGGCAGGCTGAGCGACGGGCGGGTGTCGATTTTGTTGACGACGGTCAGCAAGGTCTGCTGCGGGTCCAGGGAGAATCCAGGCGGCGGAACGGCCGAATCGACGCCGAGAGCGTCGGCCGCAACGAGGTAGATGACAATGCGGGCTTGCCGGATACTCGCCATGGTGCGTTGGATGCCCATCTGTTCGAGCCGGTCGTCGGTGGTGCGGATGCCGGCCGTGTCGAGGAACCGGAATACCACGCCGTCGATGTTGACTTGTTCTTCGATGACGTCGCGCGTCGTGCCGGCAATGTCGGAGACAAGGGCCCGTTCGTCGTTGAGAAGCCGGTTCAGCAGCGTCGATTTGCCCACGTTGGGGGCTCCGGCAATGGCAACGGCGACCCCTTGCCGGATGGCGTTGCCGAGCGAAAAGGAGTTGCGCAGCCTGTCGATTTCCCGTGCGATGGTTTCCAGCGTCTCCCGCAATTGCCTGCGGTCGGCGAATTCGACTTCTTCTTCGCTGAAGTCGAGTTCGAGTTCGAGCAGCGACGCAAGCGACAGAAGCCGTTCGCGCAGGGCTTCCAGCGATGCCGAGTATCCGCCGCGCATCTGCTGGGAGGCCAGCGCATGGGCGGCCTGCGACGACGATGCGATAAGGTCGGCTACGGCTTCGGCCTGCGCGAGGTCGAGTTTGCCGTTCAGATAGGCCCGGACGGTGAATTCGCCCGGTTCGGCCATGCGGGCGCCGGCGGCCTGGGCCAGTCGCAGTATCTCCGAGATGACGTAGGAGGAGCCGTGGCACGAAATCTCGACCGATTCTTCGCCCGTGTAGGAGCGGGGGGCGCGGAATACGCTGACCACTACGTCGTCCACCGTGCGTTCGCCGTCTTTGATGCGGCCGTAGTGCAGGGTGTATCCCGCGGCTTCGGCAAGTCGGCCGCTTCCTTCGAACAGACGGTCGCAGAGCGCGCACGCGTTCCGGCCGCTCAGCCGGACGATGGCGATGGCTCCGCCCGGGGCCGTTGCCGGGGCGACGATGATGTCGTGGTCGCGGTTCATGGGCGGGATGCGGATGCCGGCGGTGTCAGCGGCGTTCGATGCGGAGTTTCTGCCCGATGCTCAGTTTGTGGGCGTTCTTGATGTTGTTCCAGCGCATGATCTGCGCCGTGGTGACGTGGTATTTGCGCGCTATGCCGCCGAGGGTTTCGCCTTTCTTGACAATGTGGACGGTGTTGGCCATCTCTTCGCGTTTCTTGTCAAGGTTGGCGGGGTTGATGTATTCCTTCAGATACATCGAGTCTTTGGCCATGATTTCCCGTTCGTGGGCTATGTATTGCGCAATCTTGCGCTGCGGCAGTACCAGCGTGTAGCTTTTGGTCGTGGCCGGGATGATGTCGAGTTTGTATTGGGGGTTGAGCTGCCGCAGGGTCTCCATCGGGATGTCGATCGTCGAGGCGATTTGCTCCAGGTGCGTCAGCCGTTCGATGCGCAGCGTGTCGACCGAGAGCGGTACGGGTGCCGCGTCGGGTTCGATGCCGTGGTTGCGGTGGTAGGAATAGGCGTAGGACGCCGCTATGAAGGCGGGTACGTAGCCGCGGGTCTCGCGCGGCAGGAAGTCGTAGATGTCCCAGAACGAGCGGCAGTTCTCGCCGGCGCGGGCCAGGGCTTTGTTCACGTTGCCCGGGCCGCAGTTGTAGGCGGCGATGGCCAGCGACCACTCCTTGTAGATGCGGTAGAGGTCTTTCAGGTAGCGGATGGCGGCCTGGGTGGAGCGGATGGGGTCGCACCGTTCGTCGACCAGCGAGTTGACTTCCAGTCCGTAGCTGCGGCCCGTGGAGGGCATGAACTGCCACAGTCCGGCGGCTCCGGCGCGGGAGATGGCGGCGGGCAGAAGCGCCGATTCGATGATGGGCAGGGCGCGCAGTTCGACGGGCAGGTCGGCCTTGATCAGTTCTTCTTCGATGAACGGAAAGTAGTATTGCGACATGCCGAGGATGCGGGCTATGTCGCTGCGCCCGGGTTCCACATAGCGGTCGATGTAGCTGCGCACGATTTGGTTGTAGGGGAGCTGGACGGGCGATGCAAGGGCCCGGAGCCGCTTGGCATAGACCGAGTCGGGGATGTTGCTTCGGGGGGCCGTGTCGAACGCAACGTAGGTGTTTACAAAGTCGTTGAACGCCAGGCTGCGCTGCCGTTCCCGCCATTCGGCCACGAGCGAGTCGGCTTGTTCGGCGGTGAAGCCCAGCGCGAGGTCGTCGATGCGCGCTTCGCGGGTCGGCGGCGCGGGTCGTTCGGCTTCTTCGGCCGGTTTCGGGGTCCGGACCGGTTCGTTCTGTTCGTCGGCAAGAAGAACGGGTGCCGCGGGTGTTTCGTCGATGGTTTCCCGGGCAGCGGTCGCTTCCTTGCGGTTGCGGGGATTGCGGGCCGAGGCCGTCGCGGCGACGCAAACGAGGAGCAGCAGCAGGGCGGTCAGTTTTTTCATGGTCAGAATTTGAGGCTCATGTTGAATCCGAAGACGGGGCGGTTCCCGCCTGCGGAGGGCACGTAGGTATAGTCGACCGACGGTTCCAGGTTCATGGAGAGGTCGTCGGAGATGTCGTAGTCCTTGAGGTGTGCGTCGACGTGCGCGTCGATGATTTGCAGTACGTAGAGCGCCCCCGTCAGGATGATGCAGAGGTCGCGGTTGCGGCGGTAGTTGTTGCGCAGGTTCTGGATGAACGAGGCCGAGTAGCGGCCGTGGAATTCGTCGGTCGGGCCGTTGGGGAACTCTTCGGGGTGGGCTTCGTAGGCGCTCAGCAGGTTGTAGGCCTTCTTGAAGCGTTGGTAGCCGCGGTTGTTCCAGTCGATGCAGTAGATCATCGAGGCGAAGCCTCCCACAACGAAGGGCACCTTCCAGTAGCTTCGGTTGTAGACTTGTCCCGCTCCCGGGAAGATGCAGGCCAGCGTCGTGGCTTTCTTGACGCGGGAGACGTCGTTGGTGCTGTAGTTGACCGCCGCATCGCCGATGAAGTAAACATAGGAGGCTACCGTGATTCCCAGGTATACCTGGCGCCGCGTGTTGCTGCGGATCATCTGCGTCTGCAGGGCGTTGAGTTCGGGCGTGCGGCTCAGCCCTTGGTCGGTCAGGGCGTCGTACTGGCGTTTGAGCGGCCGGTAGCGGTTGTTCTCGCGGATGAAAAGGGTGAGTCCGGCACCCACGGTGCCGTAGAGAACCGGCAGCTTCCAGTATTGTTTGTTGTAAATCTGGCCGTAGCCCGGTACGACGGTCGACATCCAGCACACCTTCGAGAGCGACATGGAGTCGCTCATGAACCAGCCCTTGCGGTAGGGCGCGTGCAGGGTGGTGTCGGCCGGGTCTGCGGCCGGCGTGCCCTTGTCTGCAAAGCGCGCGGCGGCAAGGGAGTCGAGCGTGAAGATGTCGTCGGTGCGCAGTTCGTTCAGCCGCAGCGAGTCGGCGCGGAATTCGGCCGTCAGCAGCGAGTCGAGCGCCGCCACCTCGGCTGCGAATGCGCTGTCGGCGGCGTTCACAGCCTGTTGCGAGGGCAGCGAGTCGGTCCGGGCAATGACACCGCCGCTCACCACGGTGCGGGCGCCGCGGCGCAGCTGCGCCGCGGCGGACGACCACACGAATAGTGCGGCGATGGCAAGAAGGAGCCGGAACCGGATTCGGGCCATGGTGTCAGGAGCGCGATGCGAAGCGTTCGATGAAACGTTCGATGTCCTTGTCGTCGGCAAAGCCGATGGTGATTTTGCCGCCGCCGTTCTTCGACCGCTTGATGGAGATCTCCTGCGAGAAGAACTTTTCGAGCTGCTCCACCAGACGCGAGTAGCTTTCGGGATACTCTTCGTCTTCCGGGCTTTGGGCGGCCCGGGCGGGTTGTTCGGCGAATGCGCGGACCAGTTCTTCGGCCTGGCGCACGGAGAGCGATTTCTTGACGCAGCGTTTCAGCACGCGCAGTTGTTCCGCGGCGGGTGCTCCGGCTATGGCTTTGGCGTGGCCCATCGAGATGATGCCTTCCTTGAGGGCGAGCTGTACTTCGTTGGGCAGTTTCAGCAGACGCAGGTAGTTGGATACCGACGAGCGTTTCTTGCCCACTTTCTCCGACAGGGCGTCCTGCGTAAGGTGGCATTCGTCGATCAGGCGTTGCATGCCCAGCGCGATTTCGATGGCGTTGAGGTCCTGGCGCTGGATGTTTTCGACAAGGGCCATGGCGTGGAGGTTCTCGTCGTCCACTTCGCGGATGTAGGCCGGCAGGGTCGTGAGGTCGGCCCGCTGCGCCGCGCGCCAGCGGCGTTCGCCACTGATGATGACGTATTTGCCGCCGGCCGATTTCTTGACCGTCACCGGTTGGATGACGCCCAGCTGGCGGATCGAGTCGGCCAGTTCGTCCAGCGCCTCCTCGTCGAACTGCGTGCGGGGCTGCGTGGGGTTGGGGACGATGTCGGCGATGGCTATCTCGGCCATGTGGCTCATGGGCTTGAGCTTGGCGTCGATGGGGTTGGCGTCGGAACCGAATATGGCGTCGAGGCCGCGGCCCAGTCCTTTCTGTTTCATATCGGAGGGTCTGTTTTAGTTCTTCTTGTTGCGCTTGAGAAATTCCCGTGCCAGGTTGAGGTAGTTTTCCGAACCGATGGCGTTGGCATCGTAGAGCACCACGGGCTTGCCGTGCGAGGGAGCCTCTCCCAGGCGGATGTTGCGCTGGATGACGGTGTCGTAGGCCAGGTCGCCGAAGTGTTCGCGCACCTCGGTGACCACCTGGTTGTTGAGGCGGTTGCGCATGTACATGGTCAGCACGAAACCCTCGATTTCCAGCTCGGGGTTGAGTGAGCTCTTGACCTTGCGGATGGTGGCCAGCAGCTTCGAGAGACCTTCGAGCGCCAGGTATTCGCACTGCACCGGAATGAGCACCGTGTCCGCCGCCGTGAGGATGTTGACCGTCGTGTAGCCCAGCGAGGGCGAGCAGTCGATGAAGATGTAGTCGTAGCGGTCGCGCACCGAGTCTACGATGCGTTTGATGACGCGGTGGGCATCCTCCATTTTGGGCAGTTCGGCGTCGGCGGCCACCAGGTCGATCGACGAGGGCAGCAGCGACAGGTGCTCGATGTCGGGGCTTTCGAGGATCACCTCCTCGGCCTTGCGCGCCCCCGAGATGCATTCGTAGATGCCTTCCAGGTTGATGTCGAAGCCCAGTCCCGAGGTGGCGTTGGCCTGCGGGTCGGCGTCGAGCAGCAGCACTTTCTTGCCCAGGAGGGCCAGCGAAGCCGCCAGGTTGATGGCCGTGGTGGTCTTGCCCACGCCGCCTTTCTGATTGGCCAATGCGATAACTTTTGCCATGTTGCGTTGGGTTTATAAGCGGACAAATTTAGTGAAATTAAATCGAAATCCGCAACCGTTGCCGAAAATTGATTACCTTTGGCTGCCTGAATTTCGGATATGTCATTGCCTGCGAACGATAAAAATCGAGCGGCGCGTTCTTGCGCCGGCCCGCTTCGTGCGGCCGCGGAGTCGCGGCCGGGCGGTTCTTTTCCCACGGTCGGCGACTTTTTCGCCATGCTCGGCATCGTGCTGGGCATGCAGTTCGTCGTGGGTGCCGTGGCCTTGGCCGCCGGGTTCTTCTCCGGTTCCGCCGTCGATGCGTCGGACCCCGCGTTGCGGGGCGCCCGGCTCGCCGCGGTCTATGTCGCGTCGATGCTGCCGGCCTACGTGCTGGTGCTGGTCTACCGCCGTTTCCGCGGCGGCCGCGGCCCGGTCGGACGGTTCGCATTCGGGGGCTGGAATCCGGCGCTGCTCGTGTGGGCTTTCGTCTTCATGTTGGCTGTCGGCGTGGTGTGCGAGCCGCTTTTCGATTTGTTGCCCGAGCCGGCGGATACCGACCTCGGCCGGGGCGGCTGGACCTTGTTTTCGGTTCTCGTCGCGGCGCCCGTGCTCGAAGAGCTGCTTTGCCGGGGCGTCGTTCTCGAATCGTTGCGCGGGCGTTACGGCACGGTGGCGGCATGGTTCTTCTCGTCGCTCTTCTTCGGGGTCCTTCACGGCCAGTTGTTGCTGGCTGTCAATGCGTTCGTCATCGGGGCGATTCTCGGTTACATCTACCTCGTCACCGGGTCGCTGTGGGCTTCGATGCTCCTGCATGCGTTGAACAATGCGGCGGCTTATCTGTTGATGGCCGCCGGACTGAGCGATACGCTGCTCATCGATTTGGTGGGCAGCCGGACGCTCTATGCCATCATATATATAGGTGCGCTCGTCGTCACCGCCGTTTCGGCATGGATGATGCGGCGGACGCTGAGCCGTCTGCGTGCCGGGGCCGAAAAAGAGCCGGCCGCGCAATAATCGGTGCCGGCGTGCGTTAGTTTCGGAGAAAATGTCGTATCTTCGCGGTTGAGAATGAATTGGAGAACATACATATCGATCTGTGCCGTGCTGTTGCTGACCGCTTGTCAGGAGCTGCCGGCCTATCTGGCGGGCGACACCACGCTGGCGCGCGCCGGCAAAACGGCGTTGCGGCTGCGCGACGTGGAATCGGTGGTGCCCCGCGGCGTCACGGGCGACGACAGCGTGGCGTTGGTGGAGACCTACGTCGACCGCTGGGTCCGCAAGCAGCTCAAGTTGCAGGAGGCCGAGGTGCTCTTTTCGTCGTCGGAGGACGACATCGCCAAGATGGTGGAGGAGTACCGCCAGGCTTTGCTGATTCGCAAGCTGGAGCAGCACTATGTCGACACGGGCATCGACACGACCTTCACCGCCAGCGAGATAGCGGAGTACTACAACGCCCATAAGACCGACTTCCGGCTCGACTGGCCCGTGGTCAAGGGGCGCATCGTGCGCTTCGGCGAGGATTTCCGCCAGGCGCGCCGGCTCAAGGAGCTGATGGGTTCCTCGTCAGCTACCGACCAGCGCGACTTCGACGACATCTGTTTCAAGAACGACTTCACGGTCAGCGACTTCCGCGAGCAGTGGGTGGACTTCACCGAGTTTCTGAGTTATCTGCCCACCGTGCGTTCGCAGAACTACGACAGGATACTCTCTTCGAGCGCCGTGCAAGAGATGCGCGACGACCGGTCGCACTATTATTTCAAAATCGACGCCGTGCGGCGCGAGGGCGAGACCGTGCCGCTCGAACGGCTCCAGTCCACCATCCGACGCATCCTCTTCAACCAGCGCCGGGGCGAGGTGATACGCCGCCACGAGGAAGAGCTTTACATGCGTTCGGTGGAGAACGGCGAAGCCAAGATTTACGGCCGCGAAAAGTCCGCCGGCCAGGATACAAACAACGATTGACGCATATGTTCAGAAAAGCGATAGGCATGGCGGCGTTCGCGCTGCTGTGCGTCGGCGCCCAGGCGCAGAAACGGCAGGTGATGCTCGACAAGGTGGTGGCCGTGGTCGGCGGTTCGTCGATACTCCGTTCGGAGGTGGACGAATATGCCCGGCAGCTCGTCCAGCAGCGCCGCCAGGAGGGTTACACCTCCGACCGCGATCCCCGCAGCGAGGCGCTCGAAGCCCTCATGACGCAGAAACTGCTCTACAACCAGGCGCAGATCGACTCCGTGTCGGTCAACGACGGCGCCATCCTCGCGGCCGTCGAGGAGCAGGTGCAGCGTATGATCGAGCAGGAGGGGTCGATTCCCAGGCTCGAAGCCAAGCAGCACATGCCCGTCTTCACCATCCGCGAGATGATGCGCCAGCGTTTCGAGGAGCAGGAGTATGCCAATGAGATGCAGCGCACCGTGACGGGCAAGGTGACCATCATTCCCGGCGAGGTCGAGCGTTTCTACAAGTCGCTGTCGCGCGACAGCCTGCCCGTCATCGCCGAGCAGTACGTCTACGCGCAGATTACCAAGTTCCCCAAGTCGATGACCGAGGCCAAGCAGCGTACGCGCGAGCGTCTGCTCGACATGCGCGAGCGCGTCATCTCGGGCAACGCCAAGTTCGAGAATCTCGCCCGCATGTACTCCGTCGACCCGGGTACCATGATGCGGGGCGGCGAGATGCCCCCTTCGCGGTTGGCCGAGCTCGATTCGTCGTTCGGCGCCGCCTTGGAGAAGATGCGCCCCGGCCAGATTTCGGAGGTCGTCGAGTCGCAGTTCGGCTTCCACATCATCCAGTTGCTCGACAAGCAGGGCGACTACTACCATTTCCGCCACATCCTCCTCAAACCCACCTACACGGTCGAGGAGCAGACCGCCTCGGTCGCTACGCTCGACAGCCTCGTGCGGTTGATACGGTGCGATTCCCTGACGTTCGAGCGCGCCGCTCTGGAGCATTCCGACGACAAGGGTTCGAAGATGAACGGCGGCGTGGTCTCCAACAGCGACATCATGAGTTATTACAACGCCTCGAATCCCAAGATGACGGTCACGAAGTTCCTGCGCGAGGATTTCGGCCATTTCAAGAGCCTCGACGACTACAACGCCCTCATGCGGCTCAAGCCCGGCGAGATTTCGGAGGCTTTCCTCACCGAGGACATGTTGGGCAACAAGATGGCCAAGGTCGTCAAGCTCATCGAAATCATCCCCACCCACCAGGCTTCGCTCGAAGAGGATTACCTGCGCCTGGAGGAGATGGCCCTCGCCGCCAAGCAGGAGCGGGTCTTCCGCGAGTGGCTCTCCCGGAAGATCGACGGCATGTACGTCTATATCGACCCCGAATTCCGCAGCGGCGAGTTCGAGAACGAACATTGGGTCAAGTAGCGTCGTGCGCCGGTTCCTCGCCATAGCGTCGTGCGTCGTGTTGTTCGGCGGCGCCCTCTTCGCCCGCGGAGGCATGCGGCCCCTTTCGCAGCCCGTGCCGTCGCCGCTTCCCGGCGCGGCGCGCCAGCAGCCCGGGCAGCCGGCTCCTCCGGCTTCCGGCGGCACCCGGATCATCGACCTCAAGTCCGACCTCTCGGGCCCCGTGGCTCCGGGCGATTCGGTCATCTTCCTGGTCGGCAACTTCGCGGCTCAGCACAACGGGGCCGTGATTACCAGCGACAGTGCCGTGCGCTACTCCGACAAGCGCATCGAGTTCTTCGGCAACGTGCTCATCAACAAGAACACCACCTACATCTACGGCGACCGCGCCGACTACGACGGCGAGACCAACGAGGCCCGCATCTATTCGCCCATCATCAAGGTCGTCGACGGC
>JAIDUZ010000036.1 GCA_029059935.1 Alistipes sp. | reverse complement strand
TTGCGGCTCCCGGAGCCGCGCGGGCCGGAGCCTCCCCCGGCGGAGGCCCGCAACTATCCGGCTGTCGCCGGGCGTGCCCCGCAGGCTCCCGCCCGCCACGTTGAGAACGGGGCTTCGCGAATTTTGTGTTGCAGTCCGACGGATAGAATACAGAATCGGTATAGGAAAGGGTTTTGCAGACAATCGCATAAGCCTTTCACTTTTCACTTTTTTCCTTTCACTTCTTCCGAAATCCTCTGCCGGCCGACAGACCGAACGGAGAATCGGCTGAGGGGTATTTTGACGGACCGGCATGTTTTTTTTGTTCCCGGACCTGCCGGAGGGGCTTTGCGGCATGATGATTGCACCTGTCGGGTGAGAAAAAGAGCCCGGACGGAGTAGAAGCGATTTGGTGCTTTCGGAAAAAATGCGTACCTTGCCGAAGCCAGGGTATTCCGGAAGCCTGTTCCGGGGCCCCGGTGCTGCTTACGAACGCCAAAAACGAATTGCCTATCGGACGAGAATTCTACTCTTAGACCAATTCAGGAAAAGAGTATGAACGTGCAATCATTGAGCGACAGGGTGCTGCTCGACCGCTATGTTGCGGGAGACCGAAGCGCCGTTTCGCAGCTTATCGAACGCCACAGCCGCCGAGTGCGCGATTATATCCGCATGATGGTAAAGGACGCCGACGTGGCCGAAGACATTTTCCAGGAAACCTTCATCAAGGCGGTGCGTGTGATAGACGAAGGCCGCTATACCGACAACGGGAAATTCCTCTCGTGGATACTGCGCATTGCCCACAATCAGGTAATCGACTATTTCCGGGCGCAGCGTCAGAACAAGACCGTCACCGAAGCCGAAGCGGGCTACGACGTGCTCGGGACGCTGCGCTTCGCCGAAAAGACGGTGGAAGACCGCATGGTGGCCCATCAGATCGAATGCGACGTCCGGGCGCTGATCGACCTGCTGCCGGCCGAACAGCGCGAGGTGGTGATGATGCGCTACTTCTCGTGTCTGAGCTTCAAGGAGATAGCCGAAAAGACAGGCGTGAGCATCAACACGGCGCTGGGCCGCATGCGCTATGCGCTGATCAACCTGCGGCGCCTGATAAAGGAAAAAAATCTGGTTCTGTGCTGAGTTGGCACAATATCGGCCCGCGGGCCTGCGTTATTCGTATAACATAAAAGATTGCTGCCTATGGAGGATATTGACAAAAAGGAAGTTTCCGACACAGCCATCTCCGAGGACGACGAACTGATGTTGAAAGAGGTGATCCAGGACGATGCGGACCTCTACTATCTGCATCACTACCTCGCGGAAGTTCTGCGGCCGGGAGATAATTTTTAAGGGTTAATTTTTGATGGGGAAAGGAACCGGGCAACCGGTTCCTTTCATGCGTTTTTACGGTTGGCTGCCGGGCATTTTTGTTGGGCATCTTTGCCGAGGTTTCGGCGGCCGCTCCTGTTGCTCTTGTTTTTGTTTTTGTTACCCGGGGCAATGGGGTCGGCGGTTGCTTTTGCTATGGTTGCTTCTGCTACAGTTGCTTCCGCTGCGGTTGCGGGGCTTTGTCGGCGCCTCAGAATGGACGGAGAGCCGTTGGAATATGGGTGCAGGGCAGGAGATTTTTACGGAACCTTTCGCTTTTCGCGATTTACCTGTAACTTTGTTGGAAGGCAACTTCACTACGCCCGGAGTGACGGCGGCCATGGCTGCCGTCAGCGTGGTTGGTAGATTCAGCAATCCGCTACTCTTCGTTTTGCCGCTTTTTGTGCCGCAGGAAAAGGGGTAGTTAAATATTCCAGTCTGCCGCAGAGCCGAGAACAATTCAAAGTTCAAAATTCATAATTCACAATTAAACTTTTTCTGTGTGGGCGGCTCGAAGAGCCGTGCGGGCCGCAGCCTCCCGCAGCGGAGGCCCGCAAGCGTGCCCCGCAGGCTGCGCCCGACACTAAGAGCAGATGCCAAGGTTGCAAACCTTGCGCCCGGGGCCGGCTCGCATCGGAGATGCGACCCCCGCAGCCGGCCCGGGCGAGCACATCGACAGAAAAGTAACTATCGATTTTTAATTGTGAATTAATCCCCCTATGGGGTCTTGACTCTGGCTGCGCCTTGGATGGGCGGCGCCTCGGTTATGCCTGAACAAGTTCGGCATAACTCTCGGCTTGCACCATCATCGCTCTTGCTCGGCAGAGCTCGAACAAGTTCAGCTCTGCACTCGCTTAATCGCGAAGTTGTGCATTGTTTGTTTCCTCTCTGCGGCATTCAATCGAGCGATTGCTTTTTGCGCCTGCTGCGGGCTACCGCCACGAGTTGACGGCAGTTTTGGAGCGCATGGGCGCATGGGGAGCTTACTACTCTTCGTCGTCGTGTGCAGCCGGCAGTTCCGGTTCGAGTTTCTTACGCTTGGGTACGGACGTTGTGCACCAGCTGGGTACTGCCACCCGAGCGTCGGGTCTCTCCGTGCGCTGCGTCCAAGCATCTGCGGAAGTTGTCATAGGGTGGAACGAAATCGGGAGGCTCCCTTGAAAGGAACCTCCCGGCAATTGTTTGGCGGATGGTTTCAGCAATCGCCCTTAACCAGGCAGCGATGCGAATTGCGAAGCTGGAAAGACAGCGACAAGGCCGCGACGCCGGCGAAAAGCAAACCGATGCCGACCCATATCAACACGAAGGCCGTGCCGAACACCAGGGGCTGGAACAACAGCCACAAGGCACACAGCATCAGCAGGACGCCGCTGGCGACCGTCCAACCCGAACCTGCGACTCCCATGGCGTGCATGTCGCCGCCCAGGCCGATGGCGCTGAACGCGCGGAACAGCAGCCAGAAACCCAGCACGAGGGGAAGCGTTGCGGCCGAGAGAGCCACGTTGAAGACCAGGATGAGACCCAGGATGATCTGGATGATGCCGCCGGCCAGCATCCAGCCGCGACCCGTCACGAAGTGGTTGTTCGTGGCCGAAAGCACCACTTCCAGGATGCCCGAGGCGAGTATCACCCAGCCGAAAAGGATGGCCATTCCGGTGTAGCTCTGCGCCGGGTAGACGAATACGAGAATGCCGAGTACCAGCAATGCGATGCCGATCAGCAGCATCAGCCACCAGTAACGCACCGCTTCTTTCGAGCGTTCGATCAGTAAGGAGATGTTTTTCATGGCGAATGGTTTTGTCCGTCCCCTCACCGGCAATTCGCGTGCCGTTCCGCTCCGCAGGGCGGATATGCCTCGCCTTTCGGCGGCCCGGCGTATTGTTTGGAGGCTGCCGGTTCGGATTGGCGAGCTGTGCCGGCCGCAATCCGTCGGGGGTTTCTCCCGAATGCGGAATTTTTGAAGATGCGGGCGAATTTTCCTACTTTTGTTCTCGTGGACAGAGGAGAGATTATCATTTATCAGACGGCCGACGGGGAGACCCGCCTGGACGTTCGCATGGAGAACGACAACGTGTGGTTGACGCAGGCGCAGATGGCGGAACTGTTTCAAACCACCCCGCAGAATATTACGATGCACACGAATAATGTGTTTCGAGAGGGTGAATTGGAAAAGGACGCAACCTGTAAGAAATCCTTACAAGTTCGACAAGAGGGTATGCGCACGATTCGCCGTGTGCAAAACATGTATAACCTCGACGTGATTATTTCGGTCGGTTATCGTGTCAAGTCGCAGCGCGGTACGCAGTTCCGCATCTGGGCCAACAAGGTGCTGAAAGAGTACCTCATAAAGGGGTATGCTGTCAATGCGCAGGCGAAAATCGAACAGTTGGAGGATTTGAAACAGACGGTTCGCCTGCTCTCCAATGTCTTATCCGCAAAAGAGGTTACGAAGTCCGAAGCGGTCGGACTGCTGCGCGTGATTGCGGACTATACCTATGGGCTCGATACGCTCGACCGTTACGATTACCAGCGGTTGGAAGTCTCTGCTACGACTGCCGAGGAGCCGTTCCGCGCGACGTATGAAAATGCGATGGCGGCGTTGCAGGTGCTGCGCGACAAGTTCGGCGGCAGCGACTTGTTCGCTCGCGAAAAGGATGAATCGTTCAAAAGTACGATGGGCGCTATTTACCAGACTTTCGGTGGCCGGGACCTTTACCCGAGCGTCGAGGAAAAAGCGGCCAACCTGCTTTATCTGACGGTTAAGAATCATTCGTTCAGCGACGGCAATAAGCGTATCGCCGCATTCTTGTTCCTATGGTTTTTGGAGAACAACCGGATTCTCTACCGCCCCGACGGTTCGCGCCTGCTGGACAACAATACATTGGTTGCCTTGACGCTGATGATTGCCGAAAGCCGGGTCGAAGAAAAGGATGCAATAACAAAAGTTGTAGTAAATCTTATCAATAAGAATAACTGATTTTCTTTCAGTTGCCGAGAGGCGCAACAAAAAAAGAGACCCTCAAAGGTCTCTTCCGTGCGGATAAAGGGACTCGAACCCCCACGCCGTAAGGCATCAGATCCTAAGTCTGACGTGGCTACCAATTACACCATATCCGCGAATTGAAAAACCGGCCGGCACGCGGCGGTCCGAAGAACGGGAAGATTCCGGACTCCGGCGGACCGGGGCGGCGGTTTGTTCATGGCAAAGATAGGATAAAAAATGCAAATCGCGCACCCGGAAACGCGGAATATCCGGTTTTTTATTTATTTTTGCGGGTAGATAACATCGTGTCCGATACTCCGGACGGTGCGGTCGAGCCGAACCCGGCCCTTGATTTGCGGAGAGGCGCCGGGGCCGGATGGAGACTGGGGCAGGTTGCGAGGCCGAGCGGTCGAGCGTCCCGGACGGAACTGGGAACCGAGAACGGAGCCCCGGAATCGGACTTGCAGCCGAAGCGAATCGGCCGGCCGGACCGGAATCGGCCTCCGATTTGCGGAGGAATGCCGGGGCCGAATTAAGACCAGAGCCGGTGGTAAGGCTGCTTGTAAAGCCGGGGCTGTTTGTAAGGCCTGAGCCGGGTGCGGCGAACCGGGAAACGATGCTGTCGTAACGAAGAAAAAGTTGCAACATACCGGAATATGAAAGAAGACAGAATGGGATACGACCCCTCGGATTTCGAGGATGACGACTATCAGACGCAGGAGGCCGATTCGGCCAAGTCGATCCGCGGCTACCGCATCGTGATAATCATTCTTTCGGTGATCCTGGTGGCGCTTTCGGCGCTCTATTTCAGCATCCACCGCCAGCAGATGCTCGACAACCAGCTGTTGCAGGTCGAGCGCGACTCGATTCAGAGCGACCTGGGCCAGCTGATGGTCGATTTCGACAACCTGCAAATCACCAACGATACGATTTCGGCCAATCTGACGTTCGAGCGCGAGCGCGCCGATTCGCTGATGGACCGTCTGAAAAAGGAGCGTTCGTGGAGCCTGTCGAAAATCAAGCAATACGAAAAGGAAGTGGGGACGCTGCGGTCGATCATGCGCGGCTACATCAAGCAGATCGACTCGCTCAATACGCTCAACAAGAAGCTCATCGAGGAGAATGTCTCCTACCGAAAGGAGATTACCTCGGCGCAGCTGCGCGCCGACATGGCCGAAGAGAAGGCCGCCGAACTGAACAACAAGGTGCGCGTGGGTTCGGTCATCCGCGCCCGCGACATCGTGATGGCGGGACTCAACGACAAGAGCAAGCCTGTCTCGCGCATCAAGAACGCCTCGCGCCTGCGCGTTGACTTCATCCTTTCGGCCAACGACCTGGCCGCGCCGGGCAACAAGGCCATCTACATGCGCATTACCTCGCCCGACGGCTATGTGCTGACGACCGACGCCACGCCGACGTTCGAGTTCGAGGGCGAGCGCATCCCCTATTCGGCCATGCGCGAAGTGGACTACCAGAACCAGGACCTCGAAGTGGGCATCTACTTCAACAGTACGGGTTTCACGGCCGGCACCTACCGCATCCAGCTCTATTGCGAGGGCCGCGCCATCGGTTCGGCCGAGGTATTCATGAAATAGCCGCCGCAAGATGGAGATAACGAGTCGTTTCGACCATTTCAACATCAACGTCGCCGACCTCGACCGCAGCCTGGCCTTTTACGACAAGGCGCTGGGGCTGAAAGAGGTGGGGCGCAAGGAAGCGGCCGACGGGAGCTTCGTGCTGGTCTACCTGGGCGACGGCACGGGCGGGTTCCGTCTCGAACTCACGTGGCTGCGCGACCATGCGGGAGCCTACGAACTCGGCGAGAACGAGAGCCACCTGTGCATGCGGGTGGCCGGCGACTACGATGCCGTGCGCGAATACCATCGCGCGATGGGGTGCGTCAGCTACGAGAACCACGACATGGGACTCTACTTCATTGCCGACCCCGACGACTATTGGATCGAAATTCTGCCGCTGAAATAGCCATGCAACAACAGAGTGCCATGCAGGAGGAGGTCGCCCGGGCCGTCGAAGTGCTGCGGCAGGGCGGAATCATCCTTTATCCGACGGACACGGTGTGGGGCCTGGGGTGTGATGCGACCAACGCCGAAGCCGTGGCGAAAATCTATGCGCTCAAACGGAGCGAAAACAAGAAGTCGATGCTCGTGCTGTGCGCTTCGGCCGACATGGTGGTACGCTATGTCGACCGGGCTCCGGGCATTGCGTATGAAGTGATGGAGCTGGCGACCAAGCCGCTGACCCTGATTCTGCCGGGTGCCGCGGGGGTTGCCGCGAATCTGATTCCCGAGGAGGGGACGCTCGGGGTGCGGGTGCCCGACCACGAGTTCTGCCGCCGGCTGCTGCGGGCCTTGGGGCGTCCGCTGGTCTCGACGTCGGCCAACATCTCGGGCACGGAGACCCCGGTGGGGTTGCAGGATGTCGCCCGCGAGATTGTCGACGGCGTCGACTTCGTTGTCAATCCCCGTTTCGAAGGCAAACCCACCCGCAAGGCTTCGTCGATCATGGCGTTCGGCGAGGGCGGTGAGGTGAAAATCATCCGCGACTGATGGCCCGCACGCTTGAAACTCCCATCCAGCAGCGTTTTACGGACATCGACCCGTTCGTGCATGTCAACAACGTGGCGCAGCAGACCTATTTCGATGTCGGAAAGACGGATTTCTACGACAAGGTCCTCGGTGCCGAGGTGCTGACGGGCGACCTGCGCATCGTGGTGGTGTCGACCTCGACGTCGTTTCTCGGACAGGTGCGCATGCGCGACGACGTGCGGGTGACCACGCGCTGCGAGAAGGTGGGCAACAAAAGCATGACGCTTTTCCAGCAGCTGCTGGTCGGCGGCGAGGTGCGCTCCGAGAGCCGTTCGGTGCTGGTGGCTTTCGACTTCGTCCGCCAGGTCGGCATCCCCGTGCCCGAGGCCTGGCGCCAGCGGCTGTTAGGGGAGTAGGAGCGGGCCGAAATTCACGGTTCAAAATTCGGATTCGCCGTTCGGAGGTTCGCAATGGCAGTTATATGCCGACGGTCCGATGTTCGGTGCGGCCAGGGTCTTTTCCGAAAAAAGTCATGGACAAAGGCAAACTGAAAGGTCATGCGGCCCTGTGGGTCGCCAATGTTATCTGGGGGCTCAACGCCCCGATCTGCAAGGGCGTGCTGGCATCGGAGGCCAATCCTGGCGGTGTCAACCCCTTTGCGCTGAGCGTCTACCGTATGGTGGGCGCCTGTTTGCTGTTCTGGACGGTGTCGCTCTTCCTGCCGCGCGAGCGGGTGGTGCGCCGCGACATCGTACGGCTCTTCTTCGCCTCGGTGTTCGGCATCCAGCTCAATCAGATGTTGTTTTTGTGGGGCTTGTCGCTCACGTCGCCCATCGACTCGTCGATCATCGCCACGATCGTGCCGGTGCTGACGATGGTGCTGGCCACCGTTTTCCTGCGCGAACCCATCACATGGCTCAAGTCGGGCGGCGTGGCGCTGGGGTGCTTCGGCGCCCTGCTGCTGGTCTTTCTGAGCCGGCACGGGGCCGGGCAGGTGTCGAGCGTGGCGGGCGATGCGCTCTGCATCGTCAGCGCCGTGAGCTATGCGGTCTATCTCACGGCGTTCCGCGATACGATCGTGAAGTATTCGCCCGTGACGACGATGAAGTGGATGTTCCTTTTCGCTGCGGTGGCTGCTGCGGCGATTTATTACCGGCCGCTGGCGGCGGTCGACTACGGAGCCCTCGAACCGGCTACGTGGGGCGGCATCGAGTATGTGGTGGTCTGCTCGACCTTCGTGGCCTACATGATGGTGCCCGTGGGACAGCGGTTCCTGCGGCCGACGGTGGTGTCGATGTACAACTATGTGCAGCCCGTCGTGGCGGTGGTCTTCACGGTCATCGTCGGGCTGGATGCCTTCGGCCCGGCCAAGGGGCTTGCCGCAGCCTGCGTCTTTGCGGGCGTGTGGCTTGTCACCAAGTCCAAGTCGCGGGCCCAGCTGGAGGCGGAGCGGCGGAGGTGACGATGCGCAATTCGCAATTCGCAATGCTGCTTGTTGTGGACGGGCCGCGGCGAAACGGGTTCCGCGGGGCCGCAGCGGAGCGGATGCGGCGATGATTTCGTACTACGCTTTCATTTTCGGCGTGCTATTTGCAAGACTTTTCGTGTCATCAAATTTTGAACGACTATGAAAGAGTACACCAAAAAGGAGAGCACTGCTTCTTCGCACAGCGGAAAGTCGACGACTACTGCCGCTCATCGCTCGAAGGCCTCCGAGGCCAAGTCCGCATCCAAGCCTGCAACGGGCCGAACCGCCGCACGCACCACGTCGAAGAGCACGTCGTCGCGCGGCACTTCGTCGTCGCGGAGCACGAAGTAGATGCGCGGAACGCGAAAAAGCCTGCATTCCGAAAAGGGATGCAGGCTTTTTTCATGACGTGCGGCGATGTCAGCGCTGAGCGTCGTAGGCTTCGAGACCGCGTTTGAGGAAGTCGACGAAGCCCTGTACGTCGAGGTCGTAGCCGCGGGGCGGCACCAGCACCTTTCCGTCGCGGCCTTGCAGGATGTAGCAGGGCTGGGCGTTGACGCCGTAGTTCCTGCGGGCGTAGTAGGAATTGATTTTGCCCAGGCTTTTCAGCACTTTGCCTCCGTCGGTCGTTACCCATTCGCTTTCGGGCAGCTGTTTCTTGTCGTCGGAATAGAGGGCGCAGATGACATAGCCGTTGCGCAGGATGGAGAGCACTTTGGGGTCGGACCATACGCGCGACTCCATTTCGCGGCAGTTGACGCAGCCGTGGCCCGTGAAGTCGATGAAGAGGGGCTTGCCGGCCTGAGCGGCATAGGCTTCGGCCTCGGCGAGGTCGAAGAAGCCTTCGAGCCCGTGGGGCAGGTGGAGAAAGTCGGCGTATTTGCGTTTTTGCGGGGCGGCCGTTGCTGCCGCCGGCGTTGCTGCGGTCCCCGGCGTCATCACGAAATCCTGCGTCGTGAGCGGCGGCAGGTAACCCGACAACCCTTTGAGCGGAGCGCCCCACATGCCGGGAATCATGTAGACCACGAAGGTGAAGACTGCGATCGAGAGCGCCAGGCGTCCGACGCCCAGCGAGGGCGTGTCGCTGTCGTGGGCGAAGCGCAGTTTGCCCAGCAGGTAGAGCCCCAGGAGCGAGAAGACCACGATCCAGACGGCGAGGTAGATTTCGCGGTCGAGCAGCCCCCAGTGGTAGGTCTGGTCGGCGACCGAGAGAAACTTGAAGCCCAGGGCCACCTCGATGAAGCCGATGACGACTTTCACGGAGTTGAGCCAGCCGCCGCTTTTGGGCAGCTTTTTGAGAATCGAGGGGAAGAGGGCGAAGAGCGTGAACGGCAGGGCGAAAGCGGCGGAGAAAGCCAGCATGGTGACGATGGGGCTCCAAAACTCGCCCTGGGTGGACTTGATGAGCACCGAACCGACGATGGGGCCCGTGCACGAGAACGACACCAGCACCAGGGTCAGCGCCAGGAAGAAGATGCCGCCCAACCCCTTGGTGTCGGCCTTGGCGTCGGCCTTGTTGACCATCCACGAGGGCATGGTGATTTCGAAGGCGCCGAAGAACGACGCGGCGAAGACCATGAAGACGACGAAGAAAATCACGTTGGGCAGCCAGTGCGTGGCCAGCCAGTTGAAGATGTCGGCCGTGACGGCGTCGCCGCCCACAGCCCGCGTGATGAGGATGATGGCCGCGATGGGCAGCGTGTAGAGTCCCACGATGAAGAGCCCGTACAAGGCTGCGCGCAGGCGTCCCATGGCCGGGCCGCCCTCGCCCTTGAGGAAGTAGGACACGGTCATTGGCACCATGGGGAAGACGCAGGGGGTGAGCAAAGCCCCGAATCCCCACAGAATGGCCTCGATGACGAGGGCCCACATGCCTTTGCTGCCGGCGGCGTCCTGGGCCTGGGCCTGGGCCGTCGTTGTGGCGTCCGTTGCGGCGGTTTCGTCCGCTTGTCCGGCGTGTTCGGTCTCTGCGGCTGCCGGTGCGGCGTTGGCCGGAATGCGGACGGTCAGTTGCAGGTCGTCGGGCGGCGTGCAGCTGCGGTCGTCGCAGAGCATCCATTCGATTGCGGCGTCGACGCTGCCCTGCGCCGCTGTCAGGCGCACGTTCTGGGCGAATTCGGCCTTGCCCTCGAAGGTGCCGATCTCCATGCCGAACATCTCGTCATGATAACGGTGGGGCGCAGTGAGCATCTCCACGCCTCCTTCGAGCGTCGCACCCTCGCCGGGCGTGAAGACGATGGTCGTGGCGTTGGGGCCGTCCGAAGCGTAGGGTCCCATGTCGTACATGTGGTAGCGGTCCGGAATCGAGACTTCCAGGACGATGCGGTAGAGCCCGTCGCCCTGGGGCTCCACGCGGTGGCTCCACGTTGCGGTCTGGGCCGTTGCCGTCGCTGCGACGAGCAGGGCCGCCAGCATGGTCAGAATTTTTCGCATGATGGTAGATGTGTTTGCTGGGACAAAGATACGAATAAGCCGAGTGCAATGCCAAATTTATTTGAGCATTGCCGAGGCGAAAGTATCTAAGACGGAGTCAAAGATACGATTAAGCGAGGGCAAAAGCAAGCTTGCTTGCATTTTGCCGAGCGGGAGTATCTTGGGCGAAGCCAAAGTCGAATAAGCCGAGTGCAAAAGCAAGCTTGCTTGCATTTTGCCGAGCGGGAGTATCTTGGGCGAAGCCAAAAAAATAAGGTAAAAGGTTAAAGTTGAAAAGTGAAAGGTGGTTT